>JBEVXV010001017.1:34751-36651 GCA_040505915.1 Sedimenticola sp.
GGATGAGGTTAGGTGCTGACGATCTGAAGTCCGGGTGGGTCTGTTTTAGTGAGCGAAGGTGGGGCAATTCTTGTGAGCGTCAAGGGTAGGTGTCCTATTCTCGGACAGGCTCCTAGGTAGGATTGTGCGAAGTGATGAGTGACCATATCAAGAACTGAGAGCTTGAAGAGACGCTGCGGGTGCAGGCGAGAGAGGCAATAGTTACCATGGCCCCTTACAGGGGCTCTCATCATACCACCCGCGCTGCGGGTGGTTGATGATTGAAGTGGTGGATGAGTGAATTAGTAAGCTAGCACTGCCCAAATAAAAACCAGTGTAACAAATACGCTTATCAATCCAAAAGCGATTAAACTACAACCCTTACAGATGTTGCTAAATATTCCTGGTGCTGTTTCTGTCATGTTATCCTCCTCAGGTTTTTCCTGACAGCCCTCAACGAACTGCCTTATATGCACTCCCTATCGATGTTTTTCACCATCAAACTGCGCTGGTAATACGAACCGATAGGAGCTTTTGACAGGTAGTCTGTCTCGATATATAGAGCGGGTAACTCCTGTACTTTTTGTTGTTGAGACTAAGTTATGGATCATAATCTGATAAATGTCAATGTTATTTGTGCGCAAATAAGAGTTTTATGTCGAAATTTAGTGATTCTGAAGTAATTATTCAGTTAGTGCTCGGGGTCGGGCATATTTTATGCCGCACTTCCTTGTAGGAGCGCTTTCTCGAAGCGCGATAGATGGTTGCACCATGGTGGCTGTTTCATCGCGGCGAGGGCGTCGCTCCTACAATAAGGTCGGAATCTGGTACTGAATAGTTACATTCGGAGATTCCTTAATCGGGACTATGTCACATACCATCAAAAAACTACTGATGCTGTTTTTTAAGATCGGCCTGCTACTGGTTCTCATGTTAATGGTGTACCTGCTTGCAGCGCTGGCATCTTATGGCCTCTCCCGCCTGGAGAGAGAGACCGTGGTGGGAAGGGAGGCCTCAGTTCCCATCTATCTCTTTGCCGATGATTTTCATGCCGATTTGATGATCCCCATCGATGCCATGGATCCGGCCTGGGACTATCTGTTAGCCGGTGGAGATCTGCCCGTTCCACGCCGGAAAATCAAACTGCTCTCCATCGGTTGGGGTTCGAGAGAGTTCTATCTGAATATGCGTGAGTGGAACCAACTCAGTCTGGACCTTAGTCTCAAGGCACTGGCCTTCGATGCGACGGTGATGCACATCACCGCTTATCGGAGTGATGCCGTGAAGCTGGATCACCCTCTGGTATCACGGCGTCACATCAATCTGGAGGGTTACAGAAAGCTGATGATCTTTATTCGACAGGGCTTCCAATTGGATCGGCAACACAGCGCCATCCATATTCCAGGTATGGGGTACGGTGGCAATGACACCTTCTTTGAGGCGGTTGGTAACTACAACCCTATACAGACATGTAATCAATGGACAGGAGCGGCGATGCGCCAAGCGGGGGTTTCCGTACCCCGCTGGTCGCCTTTTTCACATACCCTCAAATGGTCTCTACAGAATCAGGTGGAGAAGTAGCTACTCCTGCTTGACCTCCATCTCTTGATACCCATTCACATGGCGAGTCAGGTACATCACAAGACCAAGAACCAGGAACAGCCCCAAAATTAGGTATAGCTGAATAGTTACTAGATGGAATCTACAGGTTAACCATTCGAAGTCACTTAATGGTATTGCGCATTATTCCAACTTCACAGCCTGCTTTATTCATCGTCCATTAGACGTGATTCAAGAAGGCTCTGGAGATTATCCTGCCTTCTGGAGGCCATCAGTTCGAATACCTCCTGCACATCGGGGTCGAGGGTTTTGAGGTAGCCACGGAGTTGATTCCCCTGGATTACCCGCAGAGTGGTATCTT
>JBEVXV010001018.1:0-5361 GCA_040505915.1 Sedimenticola sp.
GCATAGTTGACTATTTTAAAACCTAATCGCATTGAAGGGTGAAGTGATTTTACAATGTATTGGACTGTATGTGTGAATATAAAGTTCTCATTATTTTAATATTGGTCTTGATGGTGCTCCAAAAAGGTTTGGCCGTCAAACACAATCTATAACAACAACAGGTAATTTTGACGCGACGTCAGATATTGCGACCATAACGCGTAACGTCAAATTGACGTAAAATACCGTCAAAATAGCGTCAAAGTATGACATCAACTTACAACGTAATTGTATTACTCCTGCGACCATTTCAAATGCTAAATGTTGACATCCTGTTTTCATGGTCCATGATATGATCTGATAGTATGTTAGAGAAAAGTGACAATAGGTTCGGGTATGTTTTGTTTAGTAGGTAGGGTCAGATACTTTCTTTAAATGTCATATCTTCAATGTACGTGAACAGTCCGTAAATGACACATCAGAATGAATCAGCCATCCATGTATACGTGATCCGTTATTCGTGCCCGTAACGGCGACCAGGTAATATACATGTAAAACAAAGATCAAAATATATAACCATAATGACGTGCAGTATTATCGCCGAACCACCATCTACTTTCTGGTACGGTTTCGGACACAGCTTATGAATCACGTAAACATGGGTGCCGGGGTTAAGGGGACATAATCGGCGTTTGCGAAAAGAATGACTGCGTAATATAATTATGTAACATGACATTGTGCTTTAATGCTGATGCAAAGTAGCAAAATACACACGTAATACACAGTAGTAAATGGACACGTTGCAGTTATGTATAATTTATTTGCAAACAGTGTAGTTTGTTTCCCACAAGTATATACACAGGCAAACGTACGCAGACGTGAAAATTATAACTTGAGTTCCATGTTTGCTAGATTATGCTGTTTGTACGAGTATATTTAGGCCTATTTGAAATCACAGATATGCATGCATGTACAGTGGTGATCATGAAGTTGTTCCGTTTTTTAACGTTCGCCACGAAAACCTAACGTTTTCAAACGTCTCGAAACGTTACACAAAATCGACCAATCAGGCACGATCGTGCCTGATTGGTCGATATTGTGTAACGTTTCGAGACGTTTCGAGACGTTTGCACACGTGTTGCAAACGTTTGAAACAAACGCAACGAAAACGTAAACATTTCGTTAAAAAACGGAACAACTTCATGATCACCCCTGTACAATGGTACCAAATTGGAATACTCACATGGGTGATCGTTGTTTATATATGTGTGATTTCATAGAACTGGTCGATGCTCTCTAGGATGTTCATGTGTAAATCTTCACCGATTGTGATATTGTTCTTGGACACCCCGACATCAGAACATAGATATCTCACGGACAAAAATGGAACTATAGCTAGTTGTTTTGATAGAAGTCTATAAGAATTTGTAGAACATTTCGTCTCGTAATAATAGCCACGGACAACCTCTACCCCAGCAGAAAATGTATTTCCCCATTTATCACTAGTTTCTGTTGTCAAACGATTGGGCGCTTCGATGGCCTGAAGAAGGTAATACTCATGTTGTGGGTCGTCCGTATAGGCGGCGATGACACTCCCGTTTTGTATTAGCCCTCTAAAGCTTGGCATATTTTCGTCTAAATCGTCGCTGGGTTCTGTCACATCGTGTCTTTCAGTTTCTGCAGTTACTTTAATAGATTTTAATGTCCCGCAAATGTTGCCGTTTTCACATCGTTTGATTTTCCCATCAATGCACTGACCACAACTATAACAACCAAGTTCGCGGATTTGCAACTGCCCGAACGAACCATCACGTATTATTTGGTGGACTTGTCTATTGTTTGGTATAGGGTTATAGCTAGTTTTGTTGTCTCTATTAACTGTTTCCAAGTACTTAAAAATTCGTCTCTTACATATGGATTTCGTTGACGTTAAATTGTTTTTACCATAATTGTAGAAGTCTTTGGCATTCTGAATTATTGTCGATCCCCTAATGACAGCCATATCTGCCATGTGTTTAACACAGCCACCGGCGGCGTCTTGTGGACCTTTGGCATGACTGGTTTCGAAATAGTTTCGAATCAAACTAGGGTAGCCCAAATCTATATTACTGACATCTCCCATGCAGTGACGGGATTTATATTGTGTGCTGCAACCGTCCGTAAATTCGTGCATGCGTTTAACATTGTATCCTACGTCTTTCATATGGTCTGCGATAATAATTTGGACTTCACGAGTGAAACAATTATCATGTTTTAAGTCGGGGCTTATTGTAAACAACTGTTCTGTAATAAGTTTTGGATTATCCAGTGTGCTTTCTTCTCCATCATACGTGTTCGTGGCGTGTCTATGTAGAATTGTCACATGAATTGTGCATTCTGTTTTTGAGAAAAAAGTTGACTGCAACTCGTCTTTTTCCGAACATGCGTAATTTTCGCTAAAGTCGTGAATTGCGATGCACTCATTCAGTGGTAGTGTATCAATTAATGTTTTAAGTTGGTCATTTTGCCAAGTTGCCCTAAATGAATGTGACGAAAATGTTGATAGAATATCTTTGAAGTAAGAAAACAGCTCGCCTGGTGAAGTATTCTTTTGCACAAGCATCAACTTTCTAATACATCTCCCTTTCACATTCAAATTTACGTACTCGTATCGAGTCCAACGGACAGTTTCTACAGACGTCGACTTATTCATTTCTGTCGGGTGCAATTTAAAGTTTTGTACGCCGCATAAATGGCACGCCCTGTCAATACATTCTTTTTTCGAAAATGGTTGGCCTGGTGGTTTCGTACATAGCGTACAGTCGACTACGTCGGACAAATGATCGAATATTGGGTGTCTCAGCTGTTCCTCCGGTGACCACGCTTGATGGTTAGCTTTCCTGAAGCTCATACACGATTTAAAAACATAGTGGATTTCTGTATGATAACGACAACAACATGTGTTTCTATGCTTTTCACGAGCGGGTTGGACGAAATACGGGCGGCACTTTTCAAACGTGCGCTGGCTTAATTGGATATTTGGATAATGAGACTTGAAATCAAGGAAGCACTCTGTTTGAGTTTTTTCCAGAACGTGTAATGCATGACTTGAGTACACATTTTTACCTAATCTAACTCTTTTGATTTCATTTTTATTACAGGACGGCCGTGAAATTCCCGGTGATTTCCAGAATTCATATATAAGTTTTTTATTTTCCGCAGATATGCAGTCACTCCTTGTCTTTCTTTCAGTGAACTGAAAACACGATTTGTCTCCTTTAAAAAGTTCCTTTCGAATGCGCTTTCCCCCGGATAATCTGCGTGGCGTTACACCAAGTTTGTTTGCAAGATATAATCGTTTCTTCGACAAGTTCTCTCCACTTACCGACGCTGATATAACATTCATTGTATTTCTGGCATCGTTTGATCTTTTATGTTTAGCTGTTCCAATAAACGAGCGTATATTATTCAACACATTGTCTGTTAACGTATTGTCAGGACATTTAGTTGTCGGTTCGTGGTTCAAATTTGATTTCACTGTTTTAGCAGCGGGGGTATTTTGATTTAAGTATGTTTGGAGAACATCCACTCGTTTGGATGGAGTCTTGGGGAGGGCCTCCTTCAAACTGCGTACGGCTCGTGCGCGGCTCATGCGATTGTTAAATCCAGAATGTGGCGATGTCTCTGTGGACGGATCTGTTTGTGTTGTATCACACTGTGGGCATCGTGACTGATCCCGATATGTCCGCTGATACTCTCGGCGCCATTGTCGTTTTTGTTTTTTTGACTGTCTGCACTGCCTCATACTCTTTGCGCCTCGAGTTTGTTTGTGTATTTTAATGTTAGTTTCTCTGTTGCATGACATGGAAGGTTTACTCGTGTTTTCATAGAAATAACGGTTATGTTCATTTTTTCTTTTTCTTTTTAATTCCCTGTAATACTTCGCCTTCTCTGCATTTGACATTTCTCTCTCCATCACTGAAACATAGTGCAGAATGAATACCGTTAAAACTAGTTGGCCGAGTTGCGCTTGTCTCACCCGCCGATTTACGACAAAACAAACTCATTGACGGGCGAATAGACTTGTAAATTAACTACGGACATAATGTTAAACTAACCACGGACATACTAGTAGTTTTAAACTAATCCCGGATATAATTTAAACTAACCACGGACATAGTTTTAAACTAACCACGGACGAAAGACGAAAGCCAACTCTTTATCACGGATGCGACAAAATAAAGGCAATCGTGTTAATTGTTCCCACTTTTGGCATGTGTGTGCATCCGTCCGTGGTCAATCCGTGCGGAATTGTTAAAGTAAAGTAGACTACAGTATAGCCATCGTAGGGCCTGACATTGCGCTGCGCGGCCATCTCGTTATTTTAGTCAAACTTCATATAAATCCATATTTTAAACAGAGAACAAAACAAATTACAATGTACAAGACATGTAGTGATACTAAATAGACACACCATAAATCTATCTAATAAATAATTATTAACATTATGTCAAATCATCAAATATGTAATTTGATGTGCAATCATTTTGCTGCATAGCTACAAATTACGGCGGTGACGTCAATTTTATTTTTGCGTGTAACATTTTTTTCAGTATCGGGGAAAAATGTCGTGTGATGGCATACGAAGAGGCACACTGCACATTCATGTACGAACCGTACCGGACACCAATGAACTAGATACAGTGGTATTTTCTGATAGGGGTCTGTGTTCATTTTGGTAATAAGAAAGGTTTGAAATTTCCATGTGCTCACAAATATCGCCATTTTTAACGTTGTAACAAAAAATTCAGTATTGCGGTTTTTCTGTTTTAGATGGGTTCTTGAACGCAAACTGACACTAAATTCTAGCAAATGTTTCCATCTCCAATGAACTTTCTGATGAATATAAAGTTTAATACCAACCTTATTTCCGTTTGGTCTATAGACCTTGTCTTGAAGATGACACCGTCTTCCAAATTCAAAGTTTACACAATTTTTTATTTTACATTAATGTCTGCTGACGTACGCCCGAAATGACTACGTCATAACACTTGACGTCATAAATACGTGTCATGACGTTGGATATTTCTGTGAATTTTCGCGAATTTTCCCGCGTAATTAAAAAAAATAGAGCATTTTTGCTCACGTCGGCTTGCCGTTAATGTTACGCTTTACACGTCGAAAACGACGTTTCTGACGACTAAAGTGTTCATTTGAATGTGTGTAGGAAACTTAATCGGGACGATATTATAATAAAACGAGCTGGAACTACAGGAACAAATATTATGGTATCTAGTCAACCAAAAAAAAATTGTTTTCATTTGCACCAGTAGGCATAATATAATAATATGAAAAACAGGGTACGCAAATAACAAAATTAGACTCAATATCTGACGTCGCGTC
>JBEVXV010001019.1:0-2285 GCA_040505915.1 Sedimenticola sp.
CCGCTGACCTCGACGAGGCCGCCGCCCTCGATGCCAAACGTCAAGCGGAAGATGCACTCGCAGGCCAACACGCCGACTACGACCACGCCAAGGCGCAGTCGGAGTTGATGGAGGCGGTCGCTCAGTTGCGTACTATTGAGAAGTTGCGGAAGACGCGTAGTAGTTGATAAAGCGCACCCCTGACGTAAACACTAAGGGCCCTGTTTAACAGGGCCTTTTTGTTCGGCTGAGAAATAGTGGTGAACACGTTTCCCCTCTATGATTTACTTAGCCGAACGATTATACGCTGGTTTATCTCTCTAGAATAGGAATATACATGGATAAGAGTTGCACTGGTTCACGTTCTTGTGGTATTTTTCTACAAGCTGACGACGGTTAGCTGGTTCAGGAGCGCAGTGGGGGGAACTTCGCCGTGCAAGTATCGATACTCAAAAAATGATTTTGGAGACAGGAAATGATAAAAGGAATAAGCCGTAGGGTTAAGATGTTATTGGGGGGGCTGCTGCTGGCATGCTTCTCGATGGGGGCGAGTGCAGCAGCACTATTAGGGGATGGTGGAACATTTACCGCTGCTGGTCAGGATTGGCAGGATGGTGGATGGGCAGCAACTGGTGCACCCTTCACCGATACTGCAACCTTCATTCTTAATACACCGTTAACGATTAAGGTGACTTTTTCAACAACAAAGGTGGGGGGCCTCCCTGGCTCAGGGGTTCTAGATACAGGATTCGGCCTGATGGATATTTCGGGGTCGGGTGGAGTGTTGGTTGCTGGCGAGCTCGCTGGGCCCGCTGATTTTAAAATATATACACTTCATCTTTTGGCCGGCACATATGGAACGCTTATGCAGTCCCTTGGTGGCGTGGATCCGATAGGAGGTTCATACAGCGTATCGGCTGTTTCGTCGGTTCCTGTACCAGGAGCTGCCATCCTCTTCGGCTCTGCCATCATGGCATTTGGCTTTATCAGTCGACGCAGAAAAGGTATCACAGCCTGAGTGGAAAAACTCTTGTGATAGCCAAGGCAACCCCAAAACCTGGTTGCCGATAAAACCCCGCTAACTAGCGGGGTTTTTTTGTAGCTATTCAGCAGCGGGCTCCGATCTTATTTGTAGGAGTGCTCTCTCGGACCGCGATGAAATAACTACCATGGTGCAACCATCCATCGCGCTTCGAGAAAGCGCTCTTACCGGGAAGTACGGCATAAAAAATGCCCGACTCCAAACCCGGTTTAATAGTTACGGTTTTATTAATCCAAAGGGAAGGCCTGGCCATAATCTGCAACACTAGGAGGCTGTCCGAGTATAGGAGTCGTAGCGAGGGAATTTTGCAGTAAATGCTCTATTCTTGGGCAAGTTCCTAGCCGTCCAACTTCCCAACTTTTTGACTCGACCCGGGTTGTTATAAAAGCATCTGAGTGGCATCGTGTGAGGTCACAACAGTTCAGCGCTAGCACCCGTTTGGCCGCGAGGCATAGCTCTATCGCAATACAGAAGTATTCCCCTTGTTCAATTAGTAAGCAAACCATTTGAGTAAGAGAAATACAAGTTGCACCATAACCGGATATTGTGATAGATTCCTCAAAGCTGACGACGGTTAGCTACGTTTTACGATGGGGTGACTAAATATATCTATCAGGATAACGTTGCCCTGAGAGTATCGATACTTTAACTGAACGATTTGGAGACAAGCAATGATAAAAGGAATAGCTCGAAAGGCAAAAATATTACTGGGGGGACTCCTGCTGGTAGGTACCTCTATGGGGGCAAGCGCCGCTTTACTGGGTGATGGTGACACACTCGATATTGGGGATCAGTGGGTAGATGGTGGTTATGCAGCGGCAGATGTGTCGTTTTCTGATGCGGCTTACTTCACCCTCACTAAGAATCTCAAAATCAATTTCCTATTTTCCATAACGAATACCCCAGGCCTGGTCGGCTCTGGTGTTAGGTATGCAGACTATACAGTCCATAATAGTACTTCGGGGTTAGATCTGTTAATCGGTCCTACCACGCTCAACGGCCCTACCGACTACAATATGTTTAGTCTAGACCTTGGCCCTGGCCAGTATAGAACCTGGATGGGTAGTGCCGCTGGAGGCTTTAGCCCTGAGGGTGGTGCATATAATGTGCTTGCTACAGCATCTCCGGTACCTGTACCAGGTGCTGCCATCCTCTTCGGCTCCGCTGTAATGGCATTCGGATGTATCAGCCGCCGTAGAAAAGGTATCGCTGCCTGATCTGTATAGGGTGATCTAGGATCGCTCAGGCAACCCCAAAACCCGGT
>JBEVXV010001020.1:0-9090 GCA_040505915.1 Sedimenticola sp.
TTATGGTGGAACAAAGGTGTTGTAGGAGCGAACTTGTTCGCGAAGAGTCTTCTACGAAGCTAATCGCGAACAAGTTCGCTCCTACGCCTGAATTCCAGATTACCGTGCTGAATAGTTACGAATAATCATCTGCACACATAAACTCGCATTTTGTGCCTTTTTATCCTTAAACCGGCACTGTACCAATATCCTGAAAATCACAGTTATGGTGGAACAGAGGTAGTGTAGGAGCGAACTTGTTCGCGATGGACTACGAAACGTGCTCTTCGCGAACAAGTTCGCTCCTACACCTGAATTCCAGATTACCGTGCTGAATAATTACGTTCTTCCTTCAGTAACTTCTCAAAAAGTCCGTGCCATGGGTAGTTGCCTGAAAGTTATCCATCTGCACTGGGTTATTGAGAAGCTACTTCCTTTAGCCATATCATCCAAACAGTGGCGGATTTTCTTCTATACTGAAAATCACCCGTTACCATAAGAGAGAAGGAGGTATTTTATGAGTGCAGCCTGGGTAGTTGTTGCAGATTCAAGTCAAGCGCGGATCTTCTCCGCCGAAAGTTCAACCAGCACCCTCGAAGAGATCCACACCATCAGCCACCCCGAAGGCCGCCTGCATCTGGGCGACCTGGTCACCGACCGCCCCGGAAGAGATAGAAATGCAGGTGCCGGGAGCCACGACATGGGGCACGAAAGTGATGCCAAGAATGAAGCCGCCATCCGTTTTGCCGCCCAGGTGGGAGAGACCCTGGAGTGTGGTCGTACCAACGGCAGGTTCAGAAAGCTCTACGTCGTCGCCCCACCTACATTTCTTGGTATGTTAAGAAAGCAGCAGAGCAACCCTTTACAGAGGATGATAACCGGCGAGGTATCGAAAAACCTCGCTTCCCGCGACATCACGGATATACGCAAGAGTCTGCCCCAGCGACTTTGATAAACACGCAGGAGCCCCGCCATGGGGCTCCTGTATAAAAATCAGGCTAGACCTACAAAGGTAAAACCGGCATCCTCCACCGCCTTTGCCACCACCGCGTCCTCATCAATACCATCGACGGTCACCAACCCGCCATCCAGCTGAACCTCTACTGAGGCACCCGGCGCCGCCGCTTTAATCGCCTGCTCAACTGAACTGGAGCAGCCACCGCAACTCATACCTTCTACCTTGTACGTTTTGGACATTTCAAACCTCAAATTCTAAATTTATGAAACAGGTTGATTAAAAGAGCGGATCACAGAGAGCACTGAATGGTTCTCTTCGAACCATCTCAATACTATCTGTTGTAACTGCTCTGCCTGTTGAATACATTCACTCATTGCCGATTCAGAAATCAGATCCCCCGAATAATCGGCAACGTTTCGCTGTTTTCGTAAACTGTCTAGTATCACCATGGAGTCGCTCTCCAGACCGACACTCTTTACCAGCAACTGCAACATGGTTTGATGATGCCCCGGCTTGCTGGTTAAGGTGCGAAAACCATTGGCCTGAAGGCAGGCATTGGCCAACTGCATAATCGCTTTATATGCAGCATCGAAACGGTTTTCGGCACTCACTTCTGCTACATGAGCGTCCTTGATATTACGCGCTGCCGCCTCAAGCAAGCGGCGTATGGCCGCCGCATCTGGTGGAATGCGTTCAAGTGAAATCCCAACAAGATTATCCAATGTCATCCTTGCTCCCAATCACAAACAGTTTGGGTTTATCCATCACCTCAGTGGCAAAACCCTGTCGCTTCACCACAAGCCGGTTCCATTCAGTCAGCGTATAAACCTTGGGATTGATCTCACGCCCCAATTGCTGCTGTAAAGGATGCAGGCACTTCACCACCTCGGCAAACCCCACATCACCCAATACCAGCAGATCCACATCGCTGGCCGCATTAGCCTTACCACTAGCCATCGAACCAAATACCAAAGCCACCGTTATTCTATCCGCCAGCGGCCACAACCCCTCAGCTAGCACATCCACCAGGCCCGAGGTTTTACGCAGGATGCCGGCCAGCTCCTCAAACACCGGACAATCACGGTTGGCCCGGTAGAGCAGTTGGTTCCCCCTCCGTTGATTCAGCAACACCCCCGCTTCTGAAAGACGGCTTAGCTCCTTATGCAGCGTCCCTGCCACCGTACCTGTCAACCGGGCAATCTCCCGTACATGATAGGCCTCATCCGGATGCAGCAGCAGCAGCCCCAGCACTCGACGGCGATAGTTCTTAAACAAAAGCGAGGCCAGATCAGCCATACACCTCTCACTCAATTGTAGCTATAATTGCTACAACTGTAGCCAATATTGCTACGTTATGCAAATATGAGGAGTAGGACTTGCCTTCTCTCTGGTCAGCTTTATGTCAGGGCGCGCGCTTTGCCCCAGCCGACAACTCATGCGGCATCTTCCTTGTGTGCTTTCAATCGTTCCCACGCTCCAGCGTGGGAATGCATACCTGAACGCTCCAGCGTCCCGTATCAAATCCAGCAATCAACCGCTATCAACCCACTCTCACCCAAATAGTTCTTCGCACTGGAATATCACCAATGCTCCGGCATTTCAACATAACCACGTTTTTAATCGTTCCCACGCTCCAGCGTGGGAATGCATACCTGGACGCTCCAGCGTCCCGTATCAAATCCAGCGATCAACCGCTATCAACCCACTCTCGCCCAAATAGTTCTTCGCGCTGGAATATCGCCAATGCTCCGGCATTTCAACATAACCACGTTTGACCGGATTATTATGAATATACTCCAACTTTTCCCGCATCATCTTCTCACTAAAGACCAACTCCGCGTGTGAACCCTCCTGCCATAGCTGATATTGCCGGTCGTGCTTGTGTGCTTTGCATGCAAAGCGCAGCCGTTCCAGCAGCCGGTTAACGTGATTTACCTCCAGATAGTTAAGTAACTGTCTCGCAGTAAACGACTTAAAACTGCTGACGCATTTATCCAACCGGGGTGCCTGGGCAACAAAGTGAAGATGGTTTTCAAGAATCACGTAGCCATAGAGTTTGAATCCTTCATGTTGCTGTAGATGTCGCCAACTATCGAGAATAATCTCAACGCTATCCGGGCGCGTGAAAAGCGGCAACCACTCCTGCACCGTACAGGTGAGAAAGTGTGGCTTGTCAGCCTCGGTGATCACATAGCGACTTCGTCCCATCTTTTGTTGCCTGTAGCTACACGACGCTGGAGCGTCTACGGATGCATTCCCACGCTGGAGCGTGGGAACGATGCACGATGCATGTCATTTTGAAAGGTGAACTCGTTAGCTTTACTCATCATTCGATTGATCATCCTTGTTGAGTTGCCTGTTCAGTTGCTCAATAGAAATCCTCTCACCTTCGGCCTCTTTCAGGCGGCGACGTTGCTCTGCAAATTTATCATATTCTGCTTTGGCGTGCCGATCAGCATCCATTTTTTTGATATGGCCTGCACCTTGCAACACATCACGGCTGTTGAACTGCAAAAACTGGTCGAGCTTTGTTTTCCAATCATTTAGAAAAACCTGTTTACGCTGTAGCGCTTGGTCTTCTGCATAATCGAGCCACATCGTCACAATTCGGTTGAGCGCCTTGATTTCATCTTCTTGCAGATAGTTTTTGGCAATGGTGACATCGGTCTTTCGAACCTCATCCCCTTTGAATGTAGTCAGACCCGCATTGGCTTTGTCGGCACTCACTCGCTGGTGGATCAATTCGGCAGCCGTCAGGCCGGTCGATGCAAAATGCAGCTTGTTCTGTATGACCTGAAAGAAGCGCGAGGTCTCTTTGTTGTTGGGACTGTAATCAGCCGCTAGGGTGTAGATCTCCTTCACTCGCAGGTACATACGCCGCTCACTGGCACGTATATCGCGGATGCGCTCAAGCATCTCATCGAAGTAATCCGGCACGACCGAAGTACCGATAGGCGGGTTCTTCAAGCGCTCGTCATCCATAGCGAAGCCCTTCACCAGATACTCCTGCAAGGTCTGGGTTGACCACTGCCTGAACTGTGTACCCCGCTGTGACCGCACCCGATAACCCACCGCCAAAATCAGAGGCAAGCTGTAGTACATAACGTTGTATGGCTTGCCGTCTGTGGCAGTTGTTCGGTAAAACCGAACAACTGAATCCTCATCACACTCCCCCTCGGCAAAGATGTTGGAGATATGCTCGCTAATGGTGGCCTTTGCCTTGCCATAGAGTGAACTAATCGCCGCCTGAGAGAGCCACAAGGTTTCTGACTCAAACCGGCATTCGACACGGGTGGTGCCATCTGCGGCCTGGAATAGCACAAACTCACCGTTGGGTGCTTGGGGTGTACTGTCTGTCATGCAGCATCTTCCTTGTTGGTTTGTAACGCCGAAATGGCGGATTTTAGGGGGTGAGCTTAATAGGTACGATTCAAAAAAATATCTGAAGAAACAACCCGAGGTACTAGCCTGCCGGACTTGGAGGGCACCATGCGGACGATCTGCCTATCGTGATTCGGGCTCGTCATTCCCGCGTAGGCGGGAATCCAGGAGGCAGCGCTCCGTAGCGCTGGCGGCATTAGCCTTACCACTAAATACCTGGGCAATCGCTATCCTATCTGCCAACGGCAAGAGCCCCTCAGCCAGCACATCCACCAGACCCGAGGTCTTATGCAGGATACCAGCCAACTCATCAAACACCAGACAATCGCAATTGGCCCGGTAAAGCAGTTGGTTCCTCCTTCGTTGCTTCAGCAACACCCCCGCTTCTGAAAGACGGTTTAGTTCCTTATGCAGCGTTCCCGCCACAGTACCTGTCAGTCGGGCAATTTCCCGTACATGATAGGTCTCATCCGGATGCAGCAACAGCAACCCCAACACACGACGACGATAGTCCTTAAACAAAAGCGAGGCCAGATCCGCCATACGTCTCTCACTCGATTGTAGCTATAATTGCAGCCAATATTGCTACATTATGCAAATAGGGAACTCTAGTTTCGGAGTTTAAAATGACGTAAAAGGCTTGGATAGACCATCCTCTTCACCCCTCCACCACATCCCCAGGGGCAACTACACCACGAAACCGTGCAAAGGGACGCATCCCCTCAGAAGCATCAAAATCAGCATAGTCGGAGTTGTTCGCCTGGAGGTAGTAATCACCATCACCACGCTTTCTTACCACTCGCAGGACATATTGATCGTCGCCACTCGTATCCAGACGCTCCACGGCCATAATCTGGTTGCTGATCGAGCCAGCTTGACCAGCATTAATCAGTTCCAGTAGCAGATAGTCGCCGTCGCAGATCGGATACTTTCCGCCATTCATGGAGTTGCCCAAGGCACGTGCGATGAAATGGCGTGAAGAATCAGCCCGGTACTGCGGCGAAATTCTGATCACAGCCTCATTGTTACCATCCGCCTCCTTAAAATGGCCACAGGCAATCTTGAGATTGGGGAAGAATGGGATCTCATCCCAGTCCACTCCATCCTCCATAGGGGCTGTTGTTGATGCTGCTAAGCCAGTATTCGCCCCACCCTGCTCCCGGTTCATATACATGGCCAGCTTGTAATCAACCAACTCCTGCACCATGGCGTGAAAGAGATCCCGATCTTTAGCTGCCAGTTCAAAATTTGGCTTCAGCCTGTCCGCCTCCAGGCCAAAGAATATTGCACCCTGATTATTATTGCCGCCGACAAAGGCGTTCACCGGGTTGGAGCTCCAGTACGTGAGCCATTGGCCGAATTTGTTGTCTAGAATATCGGCCAGATCCTGAAACCGCTCAGGCAGATCTTTCGCCATCAATGGCGGTCGGCGCAACAGGATCTCACCAGAACGAATCGCCAACGCGTTCTTGGTCTGTGGATGGGTAAAACCATCAAGTTCCAGCAGTGCCTCCAGCAGCACCATCTTGTACGACTTGACCATGGAGGCCTTTTCAACGTCTATGAAGTAAGACCAGTACCGCTGCAGCACCATCTGCTGCGCCTTATCCAGTCCGCCACGCTCAGCGACCAGATCAAACCAACTGCCAAACCTGTTCCTGATGCTTGCGAAGTTCACACCGGCACGATAGATCTCCACCGCGCTTGGCCGCTGTTGATCCACCGACTTCAGCTGCTCATAGGTCTCAACGATCCCCTGCGGTAGCGTCCTGGCCACCTGTTGCAGAAAATCAATAACACCGAGTTCATAGTTAACATAGCAACCCTTGGGCAGAGGCAGGTTTCCACTCTTCTGCCGCCGGATAAACTCATGCAGAGAACCTATCCCAAACAGCGATTCCGGTTTATTCAGAAACGCCTTGTGATTACCGATAAAGTCCAGCACCTGTACATAATCTTTACCTGAATGAAGGCGCAGGCCACGTCCCAACTGCTGCAGGAACAGGATCTTCGATTCCGTTGGCCTGAGCATCATCACCGTATCAATAGCGGGAAGATCAGTACCCTCATTGAACAGGTCAACCGAAAAAATCACATCCAACGTGCCCTCTTCAAGCTGCCGCAACGCCACATTGCGTGGCAATTGCGACTCGCCATGCACCGCCGCCGCTCGGATACCAGCCCGAGAGAAGTAGCGCGCCATAAATTCTGCATGGGCTCGAGTGATACAGAACGCCAGGGTGCGGCTCTGGTGTAGTTCCCGCCACACCGTCAGCGCGTGTTTAGCACGGGCACGGGTAGCCAGTATATTACTCAGATCATCAGGATTAAATCGCCCGTTGCCCCAGCTAATCTCGGTATAGTCGACAGCATGGTCATGGATGCCGTGATAACGAAACGGGCACAACAGATCCACATTGATACCCTCGACGAAATTCCGCTCAAATACCAGATTGTCATCACACAGTGAGAGAATATCCGCCTGATCCGTGCGCTCCGGGGTTGCTGTCAGCCCAAGCATAAAACGCGGCTGGAAGTGATTAATCAGACGACGATAGATGGTGGAGTCGGCATGATGAAACTCATCCACCACGATGTAATCAAAACAGTCCGGTGCAAACTGCCGCAGATGTTCAGCCCGCCCCAGGGTCTGGACCGAGGCAAAGACAAAATCCGCCTCTCCTTCCTTCACTTTACCGGTGTAGTAACCGAAACTCGCCTCCGGCTGAATACGAGCAAAGGTATCCTCTGCCTGCATCAAAATCTCTTTCCGATGGGCTACGAACAGCACCCGCTTGGCCTTAAGTTGTTGCACATCAAAAGCTGCCAACCAGGTCTTACCCAGACCGGTGGCCAGCACCACCAGCCCGCGTCGATAGCCGGCAGCCCGACTGACCTGCAGTGCCACCAACGCCTCGGTCTGAATCTCGGTAGGCGTGGCAGGCAGAAACTCCTCTTGCGGTTCACCGCTGACCACCCGCAAAGCCACCTTGCGCCGTGCAGCGTAGGCATCAATCCATGTATGGGTTAATGGCGTCACCCATGGATCAGAGAACAGCATCTCGAATTTTTCCAATATTTCAAGCAACTTCGTTGAGTCCGCCGGGTAATCCACCCTCAGATTCCACTCCAAACCACGGGTCAGAGCCATGTTTGAGAGATTGCTGGAACCGACAAAGGCACAACCATCTAAAATGGCCTCACCGTTACGGCGCAAGAAGATATAGGACTTGATATGAAAGCTGGGATCTCCGTCTGTCGAAAACAGTCGAATAGCCGCCCCACGCTCCGCCAACAGCATCAATCGCCGTAACGCCTGTGGCTCGGTCACGTCCAGGTAGTCAGATGTCAGCACCCGGATCACGGCATGGCGATCCATCGCATCCCTCAATGCATCAAAGATAAGATCCAGGCCACTCTGGCGAATAAAAGCCACGGTAATATCGATCTCCGTGGCTTGGTTTATTGCATCGAGCAACTGGGGAAGAAACGGGTCTGATTTCCCTCCCGTGACCAATGACTGTGCTGTTTGTATTTTCATCTTTTGGGTAGTCACTTGGCCTGTACTCTATTCATAGGAGTATCCCAATTATTGTATATTTCAACATATCAGGCACTGACAACTAAAATCCCATTCAGCCATTGTTCATGCTGTCGCCCTACTCTGCGATCAGCTGTAAGCCATAACTCTTTTATAGCCAACCCTTCCACCTCATCTACCAATGTCAGCAGACTGGCCTCATCCAGATCAGTGAACCAACGCCCCTCTTTTTCATACTCCCCCTGACCATACTTGAATGAAAAATAGATCACTCCATTAGGCTTCAGGGCTAGAAGAAGTCGATAAAAAACATCGGGTAACTCATTGAGTGAAACATGTAGCAACGAGGCGCAAGCCCAGATTCCATCAAACTGATTTTTGTATTGAATATCTTCCACACGCTGGACATCAATCATCTGCCCAACCTCTTTTTCTGCGAGAGATACAATCTCTGCGGAAGCATCAAAGGCTGTTACATTATAGCCGTGTTCAATAAAATACTTAGTATCCCTTCCTGAACCACAGCCCACATCCAGAATGCCGGCCTGCATCGGCAACAACGGCAAAAATTTCTCATATAGTGGTTTCATATCGACTTGAAGTGTCGATTCAACGAAGGCTTTGGCGTTACATTTGTAGTAATCCATATTATTGCCGCTGTAGTCCTCACGCAATGCCATTAACTTAGGTGGAAAATTCCCCGTAAACTTCAGGCTCATCATTCCCGCGTAGGCGGGAATCCAGGGGACAGCGCTCCGTAGCGCTGGATACCCGCCTGCGCGGGTATGACGGGAAAGAGGGAAGTTCGACCATTGGGTTCCAACCTATGCAGGGATGACCATGGTATTAAGCTTAAGTTAATGACATTGAGTCCTCACGGTTGGCCATTAGATGAGTCCATTGCGGGCCACCTTCCAAACCATCATCCCTTCACCACCGGATAACAGGGCACCCCCCCCAAAAAAAAACGCATGATCACTACCCATCATAATATGAATGATGGCCGATACCAGACAATCGAGAATTGCAGCTCCAGCACAGATCTGGTTGCGATTAACCCGGCAGCTCCAGGCGGAGCCCCAGATTCTCATGAAACCCTTCCTGGATCTCGCGTTGCCTCTACCTAGCGCGCAAACTCCTCCCGCACCCTGGCAAGCTGATAGTCGGCCTCCAGGCCACTCCAGATGTGTGCAGAAATGCCCACCACCTCTTCCAACTGCAGTGCGGTTTC
>JBEVXV010001021.1:0-2781 GCA_040505915.1 Sedimenticola sp.
CGCCCTCTGCCACCCTGTCCCGGTCTACCGCCACCGCGCCGGTTGTCCCGTGGGGGGCGGTCGGGGATAACGCGGCTCTTGGGATCAATCTCCGCCAACATCTCATCGGTCACCGACTTCATCGGCAGGCGATTGCCGATAAATGTCTCGATATCGGGCAGGGAGAAGGAGTAGGTTTCACAGGCAAAACTGATGGCATCACCACTGGCTCCCGCCCTGGCGGTACGGCCAATGCGGTGGACATAATCCTCAGCATCTTCCGGCAGGTCGTAGTTGAATACGTGGGAGATATCGGGAATATGCAGGCCGCGGGCAGCTACGTCAGTAGCTACCAGGATTGGCAGCTCACCGTTCTGGAACTGGGTCAAGAGGCTCATGCGCTTCTTCTGGGGTACATCGCCGGAGAGCACAGCCGCCTTGAAACCGTTACCTTCAAGAAAGCCCCATACTAGGTCGGCACCGCGCTTGGTGTTAACAAAGACTAAGGAGCGATGGGCATCCATCTGTCGCAGCAGGCCGATGAGTAACGAAATTTTCTCGTTGTTTGCGGTCATGTAACAGGTCTGGATAACCTTGTCTGCCGTTATTTTTTCGGTCTCTATCTTTATCGATTGGGGGTTGTTCATGTGCTCATAGGCGAGCTCCAGCACCCGATAGGAGAGGGTGGCGGAGAAGAGTAGCCCAAGGCGCTGTACCGGATCGGGACAGCGGCGTAGCAGGTAGCGGATATCTTTGATAAACCCGAGGTCAAGCATGCGGTCAGCCTCATCCAGCACGACCACTTGGGCTGCCTTGAGGTTGAATACATGCTGCTTAAAGTAGTCGATCATGCGTCCTGGGGTGCCGATGAGGATATCGACGCCATCCTGCAACTGCTGACGCTGCTGCTCGTAACCGGTTCCACCGAAAACCAGGCCAAGTTTGAGGTCGGTATGTCGCCCCAACACCTCTGCATCTTTGTGGATTTGTATGGCCAATTCACGAGTCGGGGCAAGTATTAACGCCCGTGGCTGGTTCTGTTTTCTCCCTTCCGGCTCCGGTTTTGTTAGCAGAGTGTGATAGGTGGCGAGCAAAAAGGCGGCTGTTTTGCCTGTCCCCGTCTGTGCCTGTCCTGCAACATCACGCCCTTCGAGAGCAATGGGGATGGTCTCTGCCTGGATTGGAGTGCAGAAACAAAATCCAGTATCTTCAACGCCTTGAGCCAGTTCTTTGGGTAAGTTAAAGCTGTCAAAGCGGATGTCAGTTAAGTGTTTTTCAGTCATGGGATGTTACCATACAGCAATTTAGAGGCAGTTTGGACTTGAAATAAGGAAAATATTGAGATCAAATACACACTTAAGCCTCAAGAGCTAAAACCCGAAAGAAATACATAGTAAGCGTCTTTTGATTAAAATATTTCAGAGCGCCGGTGCGATTCCGCACATCCCGGTGGGATAACCCAACAGATAATTTTTGGAGAACGCTAGTGAGTGAACAGATCGTTCATGTGACCGACGATTCATTTGAAGCAGAAGTACTTCAGGCTGCCCCGCCTGTATTGGTGGACTACTGGGCTGAGTGGTGTGGTCCATGCAAGATGATTGCGCCCGTGCTTGATGAAATTGCAAGCGAGTACGGCGACAAAATCAAGATTGCCAAGCTGAATATCGATGACAACCCCAATACCCCTCCCCGCTACGGCATTCGTGGTATCCCTACCCTGATGTTGTTCAAGGGTGGTGAGGTTGAGGCAACCAAAGTGGGTGCGGTATCAAAGTCGCAGCTGACCGCTTTTATCGATAGCAACTTGTAGATACCGGTAATAAAAAATCTGGACATGCTCCGGGATGGTGCTAGTATTCTCCAATACAACCTCCCGTGAGCAGAAAATTCCCAGCTTGTGGCACCTCATAACGACTGATCTACAGCAATTCCGCCTTTCACACGGACATCTCCTGTCTGTTTCATAACCTATATCAACCCACGCCGAAACTAAACTATGAACCTCACCGAACTGAAGAAGATGCCTGCCGCCGATCTGACCGATCTGGCTCGATCCATGAAACTGGACAATATGGCCCGATCCCGCAAACAGGATCTGATTTTCGCCATCCTCAAATCCCATGCCAAGAAGGGCGAAGACATCTACGGTAATGGTGTACTGGAGATACTGCAGGATGGTTTCGGTTTTCTGCGTTCTGCAGATGCCTCTTACCTTGCCGGGCCGGACGATATCTATGTCTCGCCCAGTCAGATACGGCGCTTCAGCCTGCGTACCGGCGATACCATCTCCGGTAAGATTCGCCCACCAAAAGAGAGTGAGCGCTACTTCGCCCTGCTTAAGGTTGACGAGATCAACTACGACAAGCCGGAGAATACCAAGCACAAAATCCTTTTTGAAAATTTCACTCCGCTGTTTCCCAATGAGAAATTTACCCTGGAGAAGGGTAACGGTAGTACCGAGGATATCACCGCGCGGACCATCGAGTTGTGTGCTCCCATTGGTAAGGGACAGCGTGGACTGATCGTATCCCCGCCAAAAGCGGGTAAGACCATGCTGATGCAGAACATTGCACAGTCAATCGGTCACAACCACCCCGAGTGCTACCTGATTGTTCTGCTTATTGATGAGCGCCCTGAAGAGGTGACCGAGATGGCCCGCTCGGTGCGGGGTGAGGTGATCTCCTCTACCTTTGATGAGCCTGCAGCGCGTCATGTTCAGGTGGCGGATATGGTAATTGAGAAGGCCAAGCGGCTGGTTGAGCATAATAAGGATGTGGTGATTCTGCTCGACTCCATTAC
>JBEVXV010001022.1:0-6032 GCA_040505915.1 Sedimenticola sp.
GCGTATTATTACATTCATATATACATTTGTAGTACTACATTCTTACATGTTGTGATCGTCAATAGTATAGTCTCAGACTTAAAGTCACAACGCACCTGCGGGTTCAAAATTTCTCCAGGAGCATGCACTCGGACCCACCTGAATGTTTCAAATGGCAGATTTTGATGTTTTGTCTTATTTCTTCGCAGTAGTCTGGGGGCAATCTCGAACGACCTTGCATTAAGATGTGCCTAACGTTTTATTGCATTTATTTGACCTATATGGTCCCCTGAGTCAGAAACCAGTTGATGCCACTCTGGCACCCTTGAGCATTTTGAGAAAATTGCAATTTTCCAAGATGGCCGCCGCAAAATCTTATGTCGATGATATCTCGAAAACTATTCCCCCCAGCAACATGATTTTGGTGTCTAGCCCTATGTTTTCTTGGTCTAGGAATCAGATAAAACCATCAGCCAACACCATAAACCACTCTAGTATCACTAAAATAGAATAGAGTGGATCAAATCCAAGATGGCCGCCAAATTTGTGCCGTTTTAAACAAAATGTGTCGTACCTTCTCACCTGCTGCAAATACGAAGCAGATATTGGTGTCTATATCTATATTTGTGTGTGTCATAAATTCAATAAAAACTTAATAAATAATATTCAAACATATTTACTGTTAACATATCAACATAAATAACGAAATGAAAAACGATACACATTATCCATGCAACAATAAGATAGCTCAAATACTGATCGACGTATAACATGATATAATGGAATACAACACAAACTTTAAACACTACCAAGCGGCATCATACTGTAGTATGCATACATACATCCAAATAAACTGTACATAATTACAAATATTCATCATCATTGCCAAGACTCTCCAGAGTATCATCACCACCTCCCTCACGTGCTGCTGCATCTTTCGTGCGGTCACTGTAGCATGTGTCGATTTGTCCAGCACACTTACAGAACACTGTGCAAGCCAGCTGAGCCGACAAGCAGCTACATCTGTAAGTTGAGCAAGGTTTTGATGAGGAACATGAACACTTGATTAATTGCATCACAGCTGGAGGAGCTGGTGGTACGCCGCTAGGAATTGCCACAGCGTCCAAAGATTTAGACTGTTCATGTCGGATCCAACCATATTCTGTAGGATCTAGGTTTGGTGGATGAGGATTGGGTGTGGAGAACCAGTAGATAGCTTGCAAGTGTGCCCGTTTCACGTGCTCATGGAATGATTCTGTTGTCGGAGGAAATGAACAGAGTTTAGGAGTTTTACTGCGAGACTGTGCGGTTTTAGCTGCCCATGATCTGGCCCTGGCATCAGACATATCTTCACTCTGTTGACCATAACAGGCACTGATAAATGTCGTTGCTTCTTGCAGAATATCTGTCATATCTGCATCCAGACGGCCAACTTTATTTAGGGTGTGAGACTTTAGTTTCTTCAAGACAGTGCCCTTGCCAATTCCATACAGATATGCAACTGTGTCGCACCCGGAGAGTGCGTGTGCTGATATCAGGCTGGGTATGATCTCCTTATGTTGACGTACAGTTTTCTGAATGTCTATCAAGGTTCTGTCTTTGTGTGTTCCTTCTAGAATTACTTGACATGACATGTGAAGTGACCAATAAAAGTATACTAGTAGTACAAATACATCTGTGTCATCACAGAGCACTTGTACTTTGGTGTTGCTATCGTTGGTCACTTCGTTGATCACCTGTTGTACAATGATGATATCAGCTTCCTCGTGTGTAGTGGTGAGGTCCAACCTGTCAGTTATTTGACCCTGCAGCACCTGATGTGGTGTAGCACTAGAGCCGGTGACAATCAGTCGGTAAGGTGCACATTTCACCTGTGCTCTGCTTACAATATCTGTGCATATGAGGTCAATGATTTGGGTTTTGTTTGCTGTGTTCGTCAATACCGTATTCTGAGGTGGTAGCTGTGTTTGCCTGTTCAATTTGTGAGATCTGCAGGCAGCTTTTCCACGTGCTGCTCTTGTGCCTGATTTAGTGCTATAGTCATAGTAGCGGTCAAATATTAAATTGACATTGGCATTTTTCAGCTTCCATAGAACAGCTTGACAGAAGTTATCAACAAAGTCCTCAACAATACCATTAACAGGCCAGTTTACTGTCCACAGAAGAGCACATCCGTCGATCACAATCACGTCGGGTGATTCTGCTGTTCTTGATGGTATCTGCACACCGAGTTTATTCTTCAGAACAGATTTTGAGCCACTAGTGCGCATGTCTCCCGATTCTAGAAACATTGACGTCGGTATCGGAGCTAGTTCAAACTTGAGAACTTCAACCATTGATACATTCCGAGACAACTGGAGAGCAATTACTCGTGAGTATATGAGCGTTGTGTCATACACGTTTACATTTCCTATTTGAATGGACTTCTTACTCGCTTCCATAGTCACTACTTCTTTGCTCAGAGGCTGATAGAATTTATCAGGTAGGCCATCCTGAAATGTTGCCAGCTGCTGACAGCCAACACTGTAAGCTTCATCCACGTTGACTTTGTCGGGGGCCAGCTTGCCACTCACAATGTTAACTAATCCAGGTGGATGCTCACTGGGTGTTAGAGGCGGGATGCAAGAATCAAGCTTCACACGCAGCTTGCGCCTGTCCTCAGCATCAGACTTTATCCTTGCTTCGCTTTCCTCTTTATGTACAGTCATTTGCTTTGTGTAGTGGTTTTCATTCATGTCCAGCAAGTCTTTTTCCAGTTGGCTTGATATAGGATGAGCAAGTGCCCAGCGTTGCAGAGCTTTCTGGTTTAAAGTGATCCCAATAACTCCCGCCGGTCCATGGCCATATCTCATTGCTGTTGTCTCGATCATCATATCAGACCAAATTGCGTTCCACAAGCCGGCTTGGTGTCGCATTACATGCTCACCATTCATGAAGTGTTTCAAGAGATCCATAGGCATCTTCGCCATCTTCATAATGTACACTGTTCCATACCTGAAGTAATTCCAGTGACCTGCCGCGGCAAAATATGGTAGCATGGCTGTTGCTGCTGACAGGTGCAGTGGCCAGTCGCCTTCTCGCTCTGCTCGTACAAACTGCATCATAAGTATCACAGGTTTAATCAGCGAATCAACCCAGAGATGTGTTGTGCGACTCTCTGTTGATCTGGTGTCAAGTAATGAAATCATTTCTTCAAAACTCTGCACGTCTTCACCAAGTATAAGTTCACGCAAAACTTCCTCTGCTAGCATGCGTAATGCTCGCATATTGTAAGGAAACTTCTTGCCACGTAGCATGAGTGGAACACTGGCAAATGCTGCTTGTAGAATTTCTGATAGGCCACTTTCTGCCATCAGTGTCCCAACGCAGCCAATGAATGACATGAGGTAGTGCATGCCACCAAGACGTGGAATGAAGTTCTGAAACTCATCTGGATTGTACCATGTCATCTCAACTGCAATCTTGTAAAGTTGCTGGTCATTTGTGAATATGGTGTATTTTTGTCCAGCTTCTTCAGTGATACGTTTTACCTCGAACATAGATGTCAACATTGTGTCAGGTTCAGCAGGAGGCATGTCAACCATTGGCAAATATATGACCCGTGTCCCAGGTTGTAAACCACAGCCAGCGTGGCGGACATGTTGTGTGTTAAAACCGTTAAATTCGGGTGTTATTTCTTGGCTCACCACTGATTTCAGAAACATGAAGTCCAGTGAATGTGCTCTTGTGGTGGAGACAACTTGATGTGCAAGAACTTTTAGACTAGGTACCTCCCTTCTGGAATCCTCCTCAGGCATAGGTGGCTTTTTCGGTCCCTTATAACGATGTACACTCAAGGCGGGCATCACAGGTTCTTTCAATTCATCTTTGCGTAATTTTCGTATTACTGGTGGATCGTCTGTGCTGTCACTGTCAGGTGATGCACTCGGCATTGTCTGAGTCATGATCAATGCCATACTGTGCGTTTGCTTTAATCCATTTTGTGAGCATATAGTGGCATCAAAATTGTCACCAACAGACTGTATCAGATGTGCACCTGAAAGAAGATCTTTATGTGGACTGTTATTTGACATAGCAGCGGCTGCAGCTGATGCTTTGAAGCGTTTGAACTCATCATAGTTGACAGTGACACCAAAGTGGTGAAGCTCTTCAACAAACATTTTTCGTTTTAGATAGTTAGAAATGGCTATCTGAAGAAGAGTTGGACTTTTAGTCAAATGACTCGTGATAATACTAGCAACCATGGATGATGACAATCTAGACATTTTTAGCTCACCGAGGAGATTGAGCAAAGTCGAACTGACATTAGCATTCACATTATAATGGTTTAGTCTAGTTTGATAAACCCATTTCTCTGGCTTGACAGTTTCGGTGGCAATGCTCTTTGCAATAACTGCTATGTTATCATCATCCCCTTGAACATCTACTATATTCAAGGCACATTGTTCTCTGAAAACGATCAGACTAGCAACACCTGGTGATGACAACACCAAAAGGCTTTCATTAAAGTGTTCTTTAACTGCACTTATCAGGCCTCTACGAGAGAGTCGACTTCCTTCACATTCCTGATACAAACGGATGAGCTCTACACTGTTCCACAGTCGAGTAACTTCATTGTTCATGGCACTGATAACTCTTTCAAATGCATTGTCTTTGTCATCGTTGTCATCTTTCTGCTTCGTCAGATTGTCCACGTGCGCTGAATGCATAAACTGTTTCCTACAGTCCTGATGGTACTGCGCATCTGCTGCATGAAGATCAGTAGTTGCCCCATGTACTCGTACACGAACTTCATCCGACCAAATATCCTTTCTTTTGTCACACACTTCCAGAATCAAATCCTTGAATGTCTTTTGTCCGCAGCGATCGGCAGTTGTTGCTTGCGAAACTTTTCGCCACCGACTTGGATTTTTGATATCGGGTTTGCGACAAATAGTGCCACAAAATAAACAATGGCTTTTAAAGTCAAATTGATCA
Organism: Sedimenticola sp.; assembly: GCA_040505915.1. GTDB lineage: Bacteria > Pseudomonadota > Gammaproteobacteria > Chromatiales > Chromatiaceae > Vondammii. Next base: position 4,957 of record JBEVXV010001022.1, read on the forward strand.
ATGTTTGAACGCCTACGTTGCTTTGTTGGAGGTTCACTTTGTAAAGATGATGTTGAAGTTCGTTTGTTGTGACGACTAATGTGTGTTTTTGAGGTATATGTGGAAACACATGTCCTGTGGCACGGTATCTGTAACTCAGCATTAGCAGCCAATTGTTCACTCAGTCTGATATGGAGATCATCATTTCGTAGTTTGCTTGATTTGATTATTGTCTGTATCCTCTCTGGACCAGCTTTCTGCAGTGGATCTTTTCTTCCACAGTCAAAGAAACATTCTTCATTACATGTAGTTCCATCAGCCATTGCGCCTGAAATTAATGGACAATTAACATAAATTTATGTGAAGTGAACTGTACATATGAAAGATGCTAATTGTACATGTTGTACATTCGTTTGCCAGTATTTTTACACATAAAATTAGGTAGGGTAAGCATATGCATTATTCACTATACACGATTAGATAAATGTATTTTAGAGAGCACAATATTGTGTATGTATAGATAGCAGAAATGCATTTCTGATATAGGCCTCCATAGTATGAAGACTCATTATAAGAATATCCTATTAGCATTCTGTATTATCATGGTACCAGTAAAATATATTCCTTTAATAATCATAACAACCTCAAAAAACACCACTACAAATATGTGAGTTACTGGGTTGTGGTCCAAAACTGTCAGGTTATACGATAAAAAGATGCAGTTACACGGAAAATATAGCCTACTGTACTTAGTAAACAACACTGCTCAGGGATCACGACAAGCTGTCCAGAACATCACACCACTGTACTGCCTCATTCCTCTGCCACTTTCTAGAATATAGGTCACTACACATGGTGGTTTATACATGTTATGCAATCACATATTGTTATTGTTATGTGTGTGTTTATTACAGAACAAATCTATCATTTTGATATCGTATGGTGCAAACACATTGGCTTTATCATTTAGGGATAAACACCAAGATTAATCTGATCATACGTAGATCAGTATTTGAGCTATTTTTAACATTGATTTTGCATGGAAAATGTATATCGTTCTTCTTTTCGTCATTTATGCTCATATGTTAATAGCAAAT
>JBEVXV010001023.1:0-3021 GCA_040505915.1 Sedimenticola sp.
ATCTTGGTCAGACGATTTATTGTTTCACCTCGGTGAAGGAAGTAGTAGTGAAGGAGCCGATACGATGGATGAAGTGTTCGACGTTGACACAAATGATATGATCCAACGTCGAAAGGATCCGCGTAGGCCGGATAGACGAACAGGAAAAATAGACAATGAGATGCAACCGACAGGATATGGAAAGGATCTAGAAGCTAAGAGGATAGAACTAGATATAATGAATGAACGACTGGAGGAGTGGGAACGTAGGATTGCCCAACGTGAACAGGGACGAAAGTCATATATTCATGAAAGACAGCCTGAGGATAGGGCAAATGAACGGAGACAAGCAGTCTATGAGAAGGAAATACAAGCCAAAATGACGGAACTGGATCGAAGAAGGAAAAGACTAGAAAAATGGGAAAGACAATTAGAAGTGCGCGAAAGGGAGAAATTGGAAAGACAGCGTGTAGAGCAAGTACGTGCATCTGAAAGAGAAAGTGAGATGAGGCATACTTCGTATGAGAAGGAAGTACATGCCAGGTTAAGAGAGCTGGACATTAAGACACAGATGCTCGAAGACTGGGAAAGAGAATTGACACGACGCGAACATAACATAGAATACACACAATTACGACAGAGCTACAACGTGAAGGGTACAGAGGATAAACAATATACCTACCCCAAATTTTCAAGTTTCTCAGGCGAAGAACCCAGGCCAAGAACAGAAGTCAGTTATGATGAATGGAAGTACGAGCTTAATTGTGTCAGGGAGGATAAGAGATACCCCGAATACACGATAGCCGAAGCGGTACGACGCTCATTACGCGGTCAGGCCAAGAGAGTACTAATACCATTAGGGCCATCATCAACCGTACCGAAGATGCTTGATAAGCTCGAGAGCATATTTGGAAATGTCTCTTCAGGGGAAAGCCTGCTGCAAGAATTTTATATGGCAAGCCAGAAGGCGGACGAGACGGTATCAGCCTGGGGTCTAAGACTTGAGGAAATTCTCCAAAAGGCGATAGATAAGAAGTATATCGACGAAGAGAAGAAAAATGATATGCTTCGCAACCGTTTTTGGAAGGCACTACGGAGCGAGAAGTTGAAAGCGGCAACAAGGGTGCGTTATGAAACGACATCCAGTTTTGAGCTTTTAAGGAGAGCCGTAAGAGAAGAGGAACACGAATTGAAGCTTTTAAGCTCTGGAGGAGCAAAGCATTATTCAATGACAACTCAAGAAGAGGATAGTAAGTTTGACATGCTCATGAAGAAGATTACTTCGTTGGAAAAACAGGTCCAACTGTTAAACCAAGTACCGAAGAAACGATGGACAAAGAACCCACAGCAGAGTGACCAACAGAAGAACAAGGATTCTTTAAACTAGAATCGGTTCCAATTGGAGGGCAAATTGGGAACCCAAATGGTCGTCGCCCTAACAAAGAGCCACTACTCTCCAGATTGGTTGGCGAAGCCAACGAAGCAGAAGTATTATTCTGTGGCCAGCTCACGAAGGCGTTAATTGACAGTGGGTCGATGGTTACGACCATGTCAGAGGCTCACTATGCATCGCTGGATCCTACGCCACCCCTGAAATCGCTAGATGATTTAAATCTACAGATTCAGGGTCCTGATGGGAATACCCTACCATATATGGGCTACGTGGAGGCTTCCATAAAGACATGTTTTATGGAAACTGAAATGTATGCTCCAGTGCTGGTAGTACCAACGACGGATTATGGACTATCAGTTCCAGTAGTCATTGGTACCAACATCATTAGGATCTGTAAACGCGCCTGTAGTGACGATAGTGCTATTCCTGAGGAGTGGAATGCGGCATTCCAGGCTGTGCAGAATGGATTCGTCGGACAGGTGAAAAGTACCAATCAGAGACCATTAGCGCTAAAGCCATTTGAGACGGCCATGTTATCAGGATTAGCAAGAAAGGAGTACCATACGGGGGCTGCTGTCACTGAACCATCGGAAAGTGCTTCGAGTAGACTTGGTATTTGTCCACGCGTGGTGGAACTTCAGCAATCAGGACGTAGTCAGCGTGTGCCCGTCAGGATTTATAATATGTCGGCGAAGACTATTCAGATACAGCCCCGCACCGTTCTGTGTGAACTACAGGAGGTGAAAGTCTTGAGGCACGCTGATCCACCAATAAAGCCGGCAACGACAACGGCCTTGGTTCATAGCCAAGTGACTTCGGAAGCAGACAGTGCCAAACCGGACAGGATAGATCTTGACGACACCGACTTGACAGCTGAACAAAAGAGGAGAGTGGATGATCTGTTCAAGGAGTGGGACCATGTATTTTCCAAGGGATCGACAGATATTGGACATACATCATTGGTGGAACACCACATCAAGTTAGAGAATGAGACCCCATTTAAAGAAGCACATCGTCGGATACCTCCAGCCCTCATTAGTGAGATTCGTGAGCATTTGCAGGAAATGCTTTCGTCTGGAGCTATTAGACACAGCGAGAGCCCGTACTCGTCGAATGTGGTAATTGTCCGCAAGAAAGACGGAAGTATCCGCTTTTGTGTGGACTTCAGACGCCTTAATAACCGCACAATAAAAGATGCATACGCCATACCGAGAGTGGAGGACACATTACACCTGTTGGCTGGAGCAAAATATTTCACTAAGCTTGATCTTCGCAGCGGCTACTGGCAGGTTGAAGTTAACGAGCGGGACAAACAGAAGACAGCATTTCAAGTTGGTACCATGGGGTTCTTCGAGTTCAACCGCATGCCCTTCGGTCTCTGTAACGCGCCGGCGACATTTCAGCGGTTGATGGAAAAATGTATGGGTGAAATGAACCTTCGAGAGTGTTTAATATATCTCGACGACGTCATCATTTTTTCATCAAACTTTGAAGAACATATCGATCGTCTGGAGGCAGTGTTTCGAAGACTCAGTGATAACAACTTGAAATTGAAAACGTCAAGGAAGTTCGACAGTTTCTGGGTTTCACAGGATACTACCGACGCTTTGTGAAGAATTTTGCACAGATCGCTCGTCCGTTGAATGACC
>JBEVXV010001024.1:0-5629 GCA_040505915.1 Sedimenticola sp.
TTACGGCGATATACGTTAGTGCGATAAGGGTTGATATGTCATAGCCGGGCTCATATATATATTATTTTCGTGTAGAAATATATAATTATTTTGTATCTATCCGTGTGAATTGCATACACGTGTGAAAATAGGGCACATGTAGTTACGATGTTCGGAAACCAGAATCTCCATTTGAAACTGTCAAACTACATACTATTCAATACCTATAAGGCACTTGTATATATTATGTCGACATTAGATTAGCGTCACTTTTCTTCATGCAGTATAGACCAACACTAATTTGAAAGAGTGTTCAGAAACGCTCCAGCGATTTTCATTGTTAGTAAGCACGGGTATTTGTGGGACAGAGGGTCGATCCAAACGTGATACAGATGTATGTTGCATGTTGTCACCTTCACTGCAGTCGTAGGAACGGACTCGTCTGCTAGTTTGTAGAATCCAACAATTGTCAAATATTTATACATGTACATGATCAAAACTATACATATTTTATTTTTTTGACATGATAATGCAGCGTGGAAGGTAGACTGGTCTGAACCTGCGACGACAGCAAAGGTTCATTCACTAGGAACGATGTTATTATGTTTTCGTGTATTGGGTATAAGTGAATGTATACCTGGTGATAAAGTGAACTCACTTGGGCGTGCGTGACCAGCTTAGACATTGATTGCAATAAATGCAACTGCAATTTAAACAAAGTTTTTTTTTTAATAATTATGTAAAGATACACATTAAAATATATATGAAATGTGACAAACATGTTACATATCAGGCTGCACTGGTTGCAATGGTACTACGCTGGTCACGGACGGTGTATGGATCGATTTCTCGTCCGGTACCAATATTCACGGTCATATTGTCCTCATGTTGTCCTGTTAATACAACCTGACCAATTACCGTAAGGGGTATCATTATTTGCATCAACGACGAATAACTCGAGCAGATATGTTGTCGCCCTCATTATAACTATATTTATAAATTTTCTTGATTTTGACCTAGAAATAAATATTAAATATTAGGTCAAATGTGACATCCAGTGAGGACCCTGATCCACATGTATTACGCAGTTGGGTCGGGGCCTGCACTGTTTGCTGCATTTGACACACTGAACAGTCCACCGGACTTGGACGGCAAGATCTGGGCCGCAGGGCATTGTAGGTGGGGAATGCACTATCACTTTGTCTAACGGCAGCTTAACGTTACACGCCGTCCATGGCCGAGTGAACTGTTCAGACTGGAGAAATAGTAAAACAGTCTTGTACTTATATGTTCTTTCTTGTATTTGAATAAAACAAATGATAAAATAATACAAATATACACAGCCACATTTCTCCTGTTATATTAGTATGGAGAAGAAAGATGGTCGTTACAAACTCAACCCTCTAATCTATATATATACGTTGATGCAAATAATGATTCAACATATGTCATTCATGTCCCCCCTGTAAATATATGTTGTTTAACTCTTCAGCAGCATTGTTGTGTAATTGTAAGATCATCCAGTGAAATTGGAAGATCTTCTGAGGCGATTAGTATTTTTGAGAACTTTTGTTTTTTTTTTTTTTGTTTTTCTTTTTTTTGTAGGAATATCAGGAAATGTTATTTTGTGTTTTTTTTATACTATTCAGTGTTTTTTCGTATATATGTTCTTTCGTTTATACTAAGCATGCGAGCAACACTATAACCAGTAAAATTAAGGAGTTATGCATAGATAGGCATCAAATTACCAAAACACATGGAGCTTAGCATATGCACTTTGAATGTTAGAGGATTAGGAGCAAAATCAAAACGGACACAAATTTTTCAATGGTTTAAGGATAATTCATATGACATTTGTTTTCTACAGGAAACCCACACAACTCTTAACACCGCAAATGAATGGGAATCGGAATGGGGATCAGATGCAATATTTAGTGGTAATAGTAGTAATAGTGAGGGGGTAGGAATACTTTTTAATTCAAGGCTGGCATATACAATACATAGCATTATGGACGTAATTCCTGGTAGAATACAAGCAGTAAATTTAGAGATAAATAATAAAAACACACTCCTGATAAATATATATGGGCCTAACACAGAAGGAAATACTTTTTTTAATCAGTTAGATGACTTTATATCTCAGCATGAAAACGAAAGAATGATTATTGGTGGTGATTTTAATGTCACCTTAAACTGCGATTTGGACAAAAAAGGGGGTTTAATTACAACAAATAAAGTTAATCGGGATAAAATCAAAAACATTATAGAAAAATATGACTTATCTGACATATGGAGAATTCAGCACGGAAATCAGCAACGATTTACATGGCATTCAAATTCTACACCACGTGTGCTTTGTAGATTAGATTATTTTTTAGTTTCGGATAATTTAGTTAATACAATTAAGAAAAGTGAGATAAAAAGTAGCATGAAGACAGACCACGCACTTGTAAAACTAACTATAAATATTAATAACCAGCCTAGAGGACCAGGATACTTTAAACTCAATAATTCCGTACTGTTTGACGATGAATATAAACATATTATAAAAAACAGCATTAGCGAAATCGCGGAAATCAATAAAGAGGCAAATCCTAATATTTTATGGGAAGTAATTAAAGGAACAATAAGAAACGAATCAATAAAATATTGTGCCAGGAAAAACAGAAAAGATAAATTAGAAGAAGTGAAACTACAAGAAAAAATAGATGAACTAGTTAAAGCTAATATAGATACTCCAGAAGCAATAGACGAAATAAACAATCATAAAAAACGATTAGAAGACATATATGAAAAACGAGCGGAGGGAATCATTTTTCGATCAAAAGTAAATTGGGTGGAAGGTGGGGAGAAAAATACAAATTTTTTTGCAGATCTGGAAAAACGAAAATTCGACAGAAAAATTATATCAGAACTAAATGTAAATGGACAAAAAATAACGGATAAAGATAAAATATTAGAAGAACAGAAACGTTTTTATCAGAATCTATATAAGAAAAAGGAAAATATAGAATCGGAAATAAATTTCTTTCCAGAGGATTATGATAAAAAATTGAATGAAGAAGAAAAAATAAAGTGTGAAGGAGTTTTATCTGAACCTGAATGTTTTAATGCACTAAAGGAGATGAACAATAATAAGAGTCCTGGTACAGATGGAATAACTACTGAATTTTACAAACTATTCTGGAACGAAATCAAGACATACCTAATTAAATCACTAAATTATTCACTCGAAATTGGTGAATTAACTGTCTTACAAAAACAAAGTGTAATAAATTTAATTCCCAAAAAAGGTAAAGACGGTACTAATCTCGCAAATTGGAGACCAATCAGTTTATTGAACATAGATTATAAAATCGCCACAAAAACTATTGCTAATCGAATAAAAAGTGTATTAAACAATCTGATCGATTCTTCTCAAACAGGCTTTATCAAAGGCAGATATATCGGAGAAAACATAAGATTATTATTCGAAACTATTGATTTTGTGAATGAAAACCAAATTCCAGGGTTGTTATTTTTCGCTGATTTTGAAAAAGCCTTTGATAGTGTTAGTCATGAATACATCATGAAAGTTTTACGATTCTTAAATTTCGGCCCAAGTCTAATAAAATGGGTTGAAGTATTTTATCATAATATATCTAGTAGAGTAACAAATAATGGATATCTAACAGATTTTTTTGGTCTAGGTAGAGGCGTGAGACAAGGTTGTCCTTTGTCACCGTATTTGTTTATTTTAGCAATAGAATTACTATCTCATAGTGTCCGAAATAATAATAGGATAAAAGGAATAATTATAAATCAAGAAGAAATTAAAAACACAATGTTTGCGGACGATGCCACTTTCTGCTTAGATGGGTCTAAAGAATCGCTAGAAGCTTTAATTAATACAATTGATAACTTTGGATACATTTCAGGCTTGCGATTAAACTATTCAAAATCGATAATTTTTAAAACAGGTTCATTAAAAACCACTAAACTCACTTTCTGTGAAGACAAAAAATTTGAATGGACTGCTGACGTAGCAAAAACACTAGGTATAAACTTTTGTAATGACAAAAATAGAATACATGATATAAACTTATTACCAAAATTAAATGAGTTTAAACAATGTTTAGATAGATGGAAACGAAGGAAACTAACAACTATAGGTAAAATAACTGTCCTTAAAAGCTTTGCATTTCCAAAATTAATTTTTCCATTGACGGTTTTAGATACTCCGGGAGCTGATATTATAAAACAAATTACGCATATTATGTTTGATTTCCTATGGGACTCCAAACCAGATAAAGTAAGCAGAAAAGTAATTGTGCAAAATTTTGAAAATGGCGGGCTTAAAATGATTGATCCAGAATGTTTCATAAATTCCTTAAAAGCAAGTTGGGTCAAACGTTTAACAAGTGACACAAATAATGGACAATGGAAATCAGTGTATACTAAGTATTTACATAAATTTGGAGGTACAAATATATTTGAAGGAAACTTCCACCAATCCGATGCGAAACTACTAATAAAAAATGTGTTTTTATCAAATATTGTAGGAGCATGGGCCAAACTGAATTATTCTGAAAATCCAGAGAACATTTCAAAGCAAATTTTATGGAATAATTCCAATATGAAGGGTAATGGCAGTACATTCTATTACAAGGATTGGGATGAACGGGGGATAAAATACATAGAGCATATTTACGATTATAGAACCAAAACTTTTTTTGAGTTTACATATATAAAACAATTATATAATGTTAGTAACAGTGATTACCTTAAATATTTTAAAATGATCTCTACTATACCACAAACTTGGCGCGCCCGACTAAGGAATGAGACAATAAACACTCAAAATAATACTATACCACTTTTAACGAAAGTGCAATCTTCCAAACAGTGTAACAAAATGTTATATACCATTTTTCTTAGTAAAATTACTAATGTCGTCTTTAAAGCTAGGACTAAATGGATTGCAGAGTTTTCTGAAAAAGAGATTAATTGGAGAATAGTAAATACGCAGTATTTTAGAAGCACAATATCTACAAAACTTAGAAATTTCCAGTACAAGTGTTTGATGAGAATTATTGCCACGAATGTTCATTTATACAAATGCGGGATTGTGAATTCTAACTTATGCGATTTATGCAGCATGGCACCCGAAACATACAAACACTTATTTTGGGAATGCCAAAAGAGTCAATTTTTTTGGTCTGAGCTAAATACGTTTTTGCAAGATAACAACATAAATTTTACACTGGATTGGCAATTAATAAGTTTAGGACAGTATGAAACAGAACATATATTTTTGAATTTTTGTATTATATTGGGAAAGTACTTCATTTATGGGTGTAAATTGGGAAATAATGAACCTACTTTTGCTGCCTTTAAAGTCTATTTGAACAAAACCAAAATAATTGAATATCAACTTGCTATGAATAGAAACAAAGTTGACGTACATAATAAAAAATGGAATGGTGTACCGCTAGATTAATAATTATTCTAGTACTAGTTGGATTCTTTCACATCAAGTTTCGTATACAATATAATTAATATAAGCAAATGATCATATTGCTCGTACTTAGGATTGGGTTGTATTATGGTAATTTTCGAGAACATATATATTATTTTTGTTGCTTATTTTGTCGCTTTTTAATCATTTTTT
>JBEVXV010001025.1:0-1959 GCA_040505915.1 Sedimenticola sp.
AATGTGATAATTTCTGGGCAAATTCTTCGCTATTGCCACTAGAGGGATCGTAATTGATGAACCTGAACATATTAGTTCTCAGATTTAACCCAACACATTTGAGTTCTAGTTTCCCGAAAATTGCATTTTCAACCTTCATTTTTTTTCCAGTAACTACTATCATTTTGCCCCTTACAAATGCTCCGTATAGATACTTTGTGACATGGAATAAATGATATCGAAGCAAAAATTGTGCCTCTCTGTGCCAAATTCTTCATTTTTCACTTTTCGTCCAAAAACGATATTTTAACTAATTCGAAGATCGGAATTACCTTAATGTGTTGGAGTGATGTTAGTTACCGTCAAAATATGAAGAGAATCATATGATACCTTCATATAAACTACTATTTGGTGAGTTGGTCACTCTAAATGACAGTAAGAAGCTTGTAAACTTGTTTTCTTAGTGCATTTGCTGTTTAGGAGTCACTCGAGTGACTCCACGATTTTCAATAATTAATTAGTTTTATAAAATATTTCTGTAGTTTTCAACGCTGCCATGTAGCCGTATGTTTTCAGTATCATGGTATACATTGCTAAAAATTCAATGTCGAAAAAAAGCAAATCGCGTATATCAACTAGACTATGCACCTTTAATATATATATTACCATAACTGTTCTGTGTTGTACCATACCGTAAATGTGCAATTTGCGTCATTTACTGTGAATCGTTGCGCAGTCTGTGACACAGATGAACGAGCAGAATAAAACCCTGCTTGCGACGTATTTGTCTGGTAGTTGTGTTCAGCGATTTCCAAGGATCGCTTGACCGTGTCTTGTTTGTTTACTTACTGCAGATTGATTATGCCGTTGTAATTGTGATGTCTGACCAGGAACTGGGAAATTATATCCCTGCGTATGGAGACCGAGTGGCGCTAATGGCATACGCAAGGTTGGTGAAGAAACAACAGCAGGAACACAGTCAAAGCAGCCCTGGTTAGTAATAGTTAGTAATGTATTTATCTATCATGTATTTATCATTATGTATTTATCTATCAACTTAATTCGGATGTCGCAACTATCTGACAGTTATCTCACAAAGTGACTGATGGGAACTAGCGGTCTTCAATTCGTGTACTCATACACATGTAAATGTAATGTGTGTCGCACGTTTCGGCACACCGCTTAATCTATCACGTTTACGTCGTGTATATCAACATTTACACAAATATAATAATTTATAAGTAGGTAAAATCCATGCCATGCATATGGACAATATGACGCTACTACATCTCTATTTATGGATGGAATACTCACCGTGCGAAACATACTCTATAATTGCATGGCTTCTCTCCTGTGTGGATGTTTCATTTGGATTGCAAACTGATGAGCCTTACTCCACAATTGAGTTTCTTCTCTCCTGTGTGAATGTTTCCACACATGAGAGAAGACATTCAATTGTAGAGTAAGTTTCATCAGTATTCAATCCACATGAAACATCCACACAGGAGAAAAGCCATTCAAATGTGGAGTAATTGTCTTGAGTATTCAATCCAGATAAAACATCCAGACGGGAGAAAAGCCTTTCAATGCTAGAATAAGTTGCATCAGTATACAATCCACATAAAACATCCACACAGGAGAGAAGCCATTCAATTGTCGACTATTTTGCTTCAGTATTCAATCCACTTGAAACATCCACACAGGAGAGAAGCCATTCAATTGTAGACTAATTTTCTTGAGTATTCAATCCACATGAAACATCCACACAGGAGAGAAGCCATTCAATTGTAGAGTAATTTTCTTGAGTATTCAATCCACTTGAAACATCCACACAGGAGAGAAGCCATTCAAATGTAGACTAATTTTCTTGAGTATTCAATCCACATGAAACATCCACACAGGAGAGAAGCCATTCAATTGTAGACTAATTTTCTTGAGTATTCAATCCACATGAAACATCCACACAGGAGAGAATCCATT
>JBEVXV010001025.1:1969-14096 GCA_040505915.1 Sedimenticola sp.
ATTTCCCATAGCATTTTAAATAAAGAGTATCATCAATAGAAAGAAAATGCACCATGTTTAAAAATTATAAGTGGTCAGGGTAACGTTTTTATTAATTATTCATTTTCAATAAATGGGCAGTTTCCCGGGACAGTCCAACTCCTGCAAATGGCGACACAAAAATATTGTATGGTACATACATGAAATAGTCTTACCGATCTAGCTTTATGTCAATATATGATGGTATGGGACGATGTTCTCTTGTCGTTACAAATGCTTTTGATACGCGCACACCACATACGGCTAGAAAATTAGCAGTTTCCTAATTTTACAAATGGCAAAAACCATTTGCAAGGGGGACAACCCGTCATTTATTTTCACGTACAAATGCCGGCATTATGGCCAGAGTCAACGGAATTAAACCGACTAAATTGGTGCATTTTGTTACCTTTGATGATACAAATCGTTTTTAAATATCATTTCAAATTTACGCCATTTGCTTTTCATCTGCGATTCGGCATCTTTAATAGAAACATGTGTTTAATAATGTCACATAGTGTATATTACATGTGTGTTTAGACTACAAACTGTATTATACAAACATGTAACAAAGAGTGAATACAAAATTGAAACATGAAACATCCACACAGGAGAGAAGCCATTCAATGCTATAATAAGTTTCATCAGTATTCCATCCACATGAAACATCCACACAGGAGAAAAGCCATTCAATTTTAGAGTGTGTTTCCTGAGTATTGAATCTATATTAACATCCACACAGGAGAAAAGTCATTCAATTGTAGAGTAATCTCCGTGAGTATCCCATCCACATGAAACATCCACACAGGAGAGAAGTCATTCAAGTGTATCGTATGTTTGATCAGTATTCAATCCACATGGATGGGATACTCACGAAAAGTACTCTACAATTTAATGTCTTCTCTCCTGTGTGGATGTTTCATGTGGCTTGAATGCTCACGATAATTAAAATACAATTGACGAGATTCTCTCCTCTGTGGATGTTGCATATGGATTGAATACTCATGGAACTTGCTCTACAATTGAATGACTTATCTCCTGTGTGGATGTTTAATGTGAATGGAATACTCACGAAAAATACTCTACAATTGAATAGCTTCTATCATGTGCGGATGCCCCATGTACATACCCATGTTACTTACAATACTGTACAAGTGACTGGCTTCTCCCCGATATGAATTCGATATTCATGTAAGTTGTAACGTACTTTCCAAGTGAATGACTTCTCTCCTGTGTGGATATTCCGTTCGGATATTCTTGTACCTTATCATACAACTGTCATCTCATGTTAAAGCCATGTTTTCTTACAGGAGCTTCGTCGAGTATAAGGGACGAACCCCTCACACGCTTCAAGAGAAAAAGAGGGGATTTTAACAGAAATGCAGTGAGAAAAACCCGAAGAGTTGAAATCGGGTGGTTGAACTTTAACAGTTCTTCTCGTTCATATAAACAAGTTAGAGGTATTAGTGGAGGGGGCACGCGAAGCCTCTCATTAGAGAGATCTTTGGATGTGGAACTTGTGAAAACAGTTGCTGTAGAAACATTTTTTCCAGACGGAACATCCAAATTGGGACCTCCAAGCGAATTTGAGTGCGAAATTCGGGATTTCAAAGGAGAGAAAATTAAAAGCACCAACACAATCGACGACTGTTATAATGCCAGTAAAATGAAAATGCTAAGGCTCTATTTATATACTGACCACATTGGCAACCGTGATACTCGATCCACTGCCGACAACCGCGAGGCAACAGCATGCGATACTCGAGCCACTGCCGACAACCGTGAGGCAACAGCAAGCGATACTCGGGCCACCGCCGACAACCGCGAGTCAACAGCAAGCGATATTCGGGCCACTGCCGACAAGCGCGAGGCAACAGCATGCGATACTCGGGCCACTGCCGACAACCGCGAGGCAACAGCATGTGGTACTCGGGACATTGCCGACAACCGCGAGGCAACAGCATGTGGTACTCGGGACATTGCCGACAACCGCGAGCCAACATCATGCGATACTCGGGCCACTGCCGACAGCCGCGAGGCAACAGCATGCGATACTCAGTCTACTGCCGACAACCGCGAGGCAACAGCATGTGATACTCGGGTCACTGCCGACAACCGCGAGACAACAACATGCGATACTCGGGCCACTGCCGACGACCGTGACTGGATTGACGCGGGGACACCAGAGGTAATGTATTCTATGTTTAAAGTTTGGGGACGGAAATTAAGGGGATTTTAGGGCAAGAAAATAAAAATAAAGCAGATATTTTATTTACTAATTCAGTATCGTTTCAAGTCCATGTAACGTTAAAGTTGCCGAATCGCAGATGGTGTAAATTTCACATAGCATTTTAAATAAAGAGTATCAACAATGGAAACAAAATCCACCAGGTTTAAAATTATAAGTGGCCAGGGTAACGTTTTATTAATTATTCATTTTCAATAAATGGGCAGTTTCCCTCGAACTATTGCAAATGGGGACACAACAATATTTGATGGTACATACATCAAATAGTATTACCGATCTGGATGTATGTCAATCTGTGATGGTATGGGACGATGTTCTGTTGTCGTTACAAATGTTTGTGATACTCGCACACCACATACGCCTAGACAATTAGCAGTTTTCTAATTTTACAAATGTCAAAATGCAAGGGGGACAATACTCCATTTATTTTCACATACAAATGTCGGCATTGTGGGCATAGTCAACGGAATCAAACCGTCTAAATTGGTGCATTTTGTTACCTTTGATGATACAAATCGCTTTAAATATCATTCCAAATTTACGCCATTCGTTTTTCATCTGCGATTCGGCATCTTTAAAATAGTGCCTTACGGTTAGGCGGTGTACTGAAAATCAAACAGCAATTGGTAGGACCTTCCTATCAATGAGCTAAAGCAAAATACAGCTTCCTCAATTACAGTCACTCATTTTTAAAGAGTGTTCCCTCTGATTTAGAAAAGTAATGTCCGCTATGTGGTCGCTGTTAGTACCAAGATTATTAGTATTACTATTATTATTACCCTCCACATTTCACCCACAGGGAGTGAAAGCATTGTCTTATTTGTAAATAATAACTAACCAGAGAAAAAAATGTAAGAACAAAATTGGGGTGATGAATAGTGTAGAACAGAGAAAAAGGGTATGAACTCGAGCATCATTCAATGAAATCGATCATTTTCAGATAACACCTCTCCTTACGTTTACCCCTGTAAAATCTGGAGAAAATATCGGATCACTTTATGTTATAGACCATCGGAAAGCTGACTCTTTTTCCGACGTTTTGGCATATAAACTGTTTTTCAACATTTGATGTGTGCATTTGATAGATTTCCTTAACCCAATTATACAACATGGATTTTTTTTAAAGTTGAGGGTTGAATAATCAATATTACACCATTGAAACTCATATATAGTTTAGTTTTAAAACATATTTTCACACACATGAAACTTCATGTCTAAGATAAGTGTAACGCATATTAATTTTCTTGTCCCATACGTAATACTTTTTCTAAATTGATTATTTTTTTACTTTTTTGAGAAAATGTTATCTATTTCTTGTTTGAAAATTATGTACTATAATAAAATATATAAAATTACTAAGTAGTATGCACATTAATTTTTGACCAAAATGTCCGCTAAAAAGACCACCTTAGCGTGCACTAGTCCATATATATATATATGTGCCTTTAAATTTTGCGAAAATCTGTCCGGAACTGCTTAAAAGCATATAGTTACGTTGATGCCAACAATATGTTAAACTATTTTTATTGCATTTTTAGAAATTGATATTAGTTACCGTCAAAATATTTTATGCCTGGTTGTAGTTTTCAGCTAGTTGCAAGGATCGCTTGACTTTGTCATTATTGTTTATAAAAAAGTGCGCAGTAATTAAGAATTCAAAAATAAGAAGAAATAGGGAAAAAAACATGTGCCGATGGTTGGGATCGAACCCAGGAGTCGGTAGCTACGTGAATCTTTGCAACTACATTTGCACATGAACATGGCCGAATTCCATAAGTTTTCTAACTTTTTGTGTCCATTGATGCGGACCTCTGGTAACTCAATTGGTTTCATTCATATGCATTTAAAGAAAAATGCAGGCGATATTGTAGATTTCTGAATATGCGCCGTAACACACATTTTGCTAAAATGTAACTATATGCCTTTTAATGTAGCTAAAACGCATGTTATCTTTCCAGGTGGCATTTCGAGGGCATCCAAGACACGTCAACAGATTATCAATAAGTCATCCATCCTGCTCATCAAGTTCTGGGCCATGGACAGCTCGGTAGATATATTTTAAAGTTTTATTTGCTCCCTTATGATGTCAGACGTTTACGGAAAATCGCAGTCGTTTTTCCATGTTTTTTTATCAAACAAATACACGTACTATATACATTTACAAATATATAAAAATACATGTACAACATATTTAAGTATAATATCTACATTTTACAAATACATAGTAATATGTAACATTTTAAATGATATTAAAGAGTACATGACTTTGCTGATAATTGTTTTTGTCATGTGTCCAAAGATGAATGATTTGAGAATGATGTGTATTTAGAAAAAAATATAAAAAGGGAGAACAATAAAAAAATACAAAAGCAGTGCGTATTAACAAACTAAAATGAAGTATCATCTGGGGTACAGTAAGCACAAGAGAAAGAAAAGAACGCACTAAACAGTGTGTCGCTGTTTACGTGTCGGTAAAAAAAAGTTACGAGAAGATAGAAAAATTAAATGTTTATTCAATTGTGTTTTACTTGAATGTGTGTGTATTCATTTTAAAAATATATTTTTGTTATGCATTGTTGTTCGATTGTATGAACTCATTCCATTTCAAATTAAACATGTCCATTTTGTTTTTCATAAAGGCAATCGTTTCTTCAATTTTTATAGTTTTAAGAAGATATATCCGAAATTAATCTATTGTCGGAAGTATCATGTTGCATTTACATTTGAAAATAAAATATTTTCACAGAAGAATTATAAAGTTGATTGTATCATGGCTACTGTTATAGATGCAGTGCAATAACTTGCGATAATCTGTCGAGACGTGCATAAGTAAAGGGGAGGAGCTTATAATGTATGGTTCAACCAATGGGGAGCTTTGTTTCAATGGACGACCGTGCAATAACTCGCCTCTTATTGCACGCCTCTTATTGCACGCCTGGTCAACCGAGCAAATGAATGGGGTTGCTTTTTGTTAAACACGGGATTCAGAAATATTTGATTAGTAAAATGAAATTGAAAAACAAGTCTCTTCTACATCATCATTAAGTATTTATGTTGTGACCATCATTTGAACTGTTCATCCAGACGAACCAATTTCTTGAAAATGGACAGTTTCGCTTTCATTAATTTTCTACTGAAACGTGCGTAACTGGTGCTGCACTCCGCGTCATAGCATATCGTTTCGAGACGAAATCTGCAGGGTGACCAAATTTTTACAAATATAAATCCGCAGATTTTTATATTATTTCCATGTTTCTTTATTTTCTAAGGAAAAGTATATATTTTGACACTCATTTGAACCGTCCAGGCCGACTATCGGCCGAGACGATTCAAATGAGTGCCAAAATACACACCTGTGGGCGGAAATAAGGGAAAAATCCAGTAAAAATCACTAAAAATCGTAAAAATATGATAATGTTTGTAAGTTTTTAGTGAATTATTGATATAAAATTTGGATTTTTAAAGTTATTTTTATAATCCGCAGATTGGAAAGTTGATCCGTAGATCCGCAGTGAAGTTGAAAAATCCGCAGAAAACGGATAAATCCACAGATTTGGTCGCCCTGATTGATGGTGGCAATGTATCGCTACTACATGTATCAACATCCGTGCAGACAGAGCTATGTCAATGATCGAAAGACAGGAAGTGTCATGTTTCTTACAATGACGTAACACGTCAATTATAATCAAGCACGTGCGTAGCTCCGCCCCGTCGAGAGGCGGCAAACGCATAGATTCGATATCCAAATCACGTGGTTTCCTCGTTTAGAATGATCCAATCAGTGGCCCTGATACAAAACACTTACAGCGACTCGTTGAGTTGAATATCGGATTTTCACTCGAGGCTGGCGCCTCTCGTGTAAATCCCATATTCAAATCAACTCGTGCTGTAAGTATTACTTAATATTGCTTTTTGCGCTGATGTATCCTGTATATTACAAAGAGATATGATGCTGTAGTTAACTTTTGTATTATAGTTTAACGTTCGTTCTAGTAGCTGATTTATTTCTGACCAAAAAGCTTGTGAGTGGGGACATTCCCAGAATAAATGTATGTTCGAGTCAATTGGCATATTGCAGAAGTCGCATAGATTTGATGGTTTTATTTTGCATTTAAATAAGAAAGAGTTGTTTGGAATTATTCGCATTAAATATTTGTATTGAAATTCTCTCAGTTTTGTGCTTATAGTACACTGAATAGGCTTACAAAATATGGTTTTCCATTCAATGGATTGGTTGTTAAGTTCATTTTGCCATTTTTCGAGTGGTTTAATTGTTTTTAGCATACTATTTTCTATTTGCTTTTTGATGCCTTTATTGTGTTTAAGAATGAGTATATGTCAATCATGTTTAGTCCGCAGTTTTCATAATTTTGTATAATGGTTTTTCTAGATATTTTATCGGGTTTTCCATTCCACAATAAATTGTACATACTTTTATTTATCTCTGCAATTGTTTCACTGGGTGGGTTTTCAAGAACTGTTAAAGGATACACCAGCTTAGGGAATGCGAATGTTTTAAGAACTGTAATTTTGCCTATAAGTGTTAGATTCCATTTACTCCAGTTATTTAGACAATGTTTAAACGATGTTATTTGCTTATTTAAATTTAATTCATGCAGTTTATATTTTGAATTAGTAAATGTTATTCTTAAAGTCGATGCTTGGTCTGACGTCCATGTGTATATGTTATTATTACACCATCTGTTGTTATTAGTCTTGAGTGATCCAATCTTTAATATTGTGCATTTCGATTTATTTAATGTTAGGCCCGATATTTTTTAGAAGTTTTTCCAGTGTTTTTATAAGTTCTGTAAATTCATTTTCGGATCCATTGAGTAAGAAACTTGCATCGTCTGCAAATAGTGTCTGTTTTATTTGATTGCCTCCTAAGCTTAGCCCTACAATATGTTCATTATTATCTATTTTCCGGGATAGTATTTCAATGCATAATATACAAATGTATGACGATATAGGACAGCCTTGTCGTACTCCTCTCTTGATGTTAAAAAAAAATCAGAAAAAATACCATTATTTGTAATACAGCTTTTTGCGTCTTTGTAGAATAAAGTTGTCCATTTTACAAACGAATCTCCAAAATTGTAATATTTTAACATTTGTTTCGTCAATTATTTATATTAAAGTTCTCACGTTTTCACCAATATATCTACCCTTTAGAAACCCTGTTTGATTTACATTAATAAGTGAATTTAATACTTTTTTCATTCTGTTTGCCAATACCTTTGGTGCTATTTTCTAGTCTACATTTAAGAGTGAAATTGGTCTCCAGTTATTGATTAATACGCTGTCTTTTTCCTTGTTTGGTAGTAACGTGATGATTCCCTGCTTTTGTAATTCTGTTAAAGAGCCATGTTCATATGAGTAGTTTATTGAGTCTGTATAATATTCTGTTATGTCATTCCAATATAATTTGTAAAATTCTGCAGACAGTCCATCAGATCAGATTAATATTTAATTGGTTGACGGTGATAAGCGACGTTACTGCAATTTATACAACAATGTTAAAGGTTGAGTTATGATATTAACATTAACATTAAAGATGCATATTCGCAGATGAAAAGCAAATGGTGTAAATTTTAAATGATACTTAAAACGATTCACGATGGCCTGAGTCAACGCAATTAAATTGGTGCATTTTGTTACCTTTGATGATACAAATCGTTTTAAAGTTGCCGAATCGCAGATGGGGTAAATTTCACATAGCATTTTAAAGTAAGTAAGTAAGAAATAATTTATTAAAGTGTCGTACATCAATACCATAAAACAATCACATTCGCATTTTGCATAGCAACTATATTGATGTCCAGCCGATACCGACTTATAAGACACTAAAACCTGTGTTTAAATAAAGAGTATCATCAATGGAAACAAAATCCACCAGGTTTAAGAATTATAAGTGGTCAGGGTAACGTTTCATTAATTATTCATTTTCAATAAGTGGGCAGTCTCCCGGAACAGTCCAACTCTTGTAAATGGCGACACAAAAATGTTTGATGGTTCATAAATGAAATATTCTTACCGATCTAGCTTTATGTTTACGGTTTGCATCGTTTGGTTTGATGGCGCTGGGTGCCCATATGTCTGCCTGTCTAAAGGGAATATCAGCGTCATTTTGAGACCATAATGAATCGAATTCAATAAGACTGTAGAAAATGATGGTATGTCTCATTGTAACTTAGTCACTTAAAAACTGAAATATATGTTTCATAATAATCACATACCAGCAGAGCAATACAGTCATACATGTATTTGGAAGATGCTACTACCCCGGTGTTCAAACAAAGGGTGACTACAAGAAAATCCTGTCTTTAAACGTGCATATTCACAGAAAAAAGCAAATGGCGTATTTTTTTCAATGTGTAAATTTCAAGTCCATATACTAAGAACAAGAGATTGTAATACTTTACTTAGAAAAAATCGGTTGCATTTACCTATTATGCGCGGAAACTATATGAAGACTGAAGCAAATGGCCTGAAATCGAAAACAAATCGAGAAAAGTCATTACAAACACGAATTTTTCTGGTTTATTGTGTTACAGTGATATTAGTTATCGTCAAAATATGATGAAAACTACAACATACCTTCATATAAGCTACTGTTTGGTGAGTTCTTCACTCTAAATGACAGTAATAAGCTTGCAACCTCGTGTTCTTACTCCATTTCCTTTTTAGCAGTCACTCGAGTGACTCCACGATTTTCAATAATTAATTATTTGTAAAACAAAATCTACGCCGTTTTCAATGATGCCATGTGGCCGTATGTGTTCAGTATGATCGTATACATTATAACAAATTATTATTTGACAAAAAGCAAATGGCGTATATCAACTAGACTCTGCACTTAATTCAATACTTTTATTCACTACACTCAGTGTGTGATTCTCAAAGATAGTGTTCATTGTAGACAGGTTGTTTTTGTTTACTCAACGACAACTTGCTTTCTCATATATTGAAATTAATATCACGTATGCTATACGGTGGCATAGAGATGACTTTTGCAACCTAGTACCTAGTACCATCTTCCACATTTTGTTTTTAAAATGTTGCGTTGTTACTGGGGACCATCGTTTCAGGTTGCAGACGGCGGCTCTACTTATTGATAGCAGCAGTGGAAGCGACGATGAGTACCAAAAAGCTATTGCGGCAAGTCTCGTCGATTGCATTTCAGAGGAGTAAGTGATACAAACACACACATAAACGCAGGCACACATATGTTTAAAGAAAATAGTAACATCCTATATTTCCAATACACCATCACGTAATGGTTGCAGGGATGTGATAGTATGGAAACCAGAAAGAAAAAAATATGTTGTTGAATTAACAGACCAATCACACATTGTTTGAATAGTCGAGACTGGTCTTGAGAGTATTTTCCCAGTCAGTATTCAGTGTTAAAGGGACTTGAGCTAACTTATGTTATTATTTAGAAAAAACAAGTACATATTCCATCCGGTTTTAAAATTAACAGTGGTCGGCAATTGCATTAATTAATTAATTTATTTATTTATTAAATTACGATGGACACGCGCGTCTGTGTTTCTATATTTCTGCCATTGCGATATAGGATGAACAACTGAAATTCTCGAGTTAAAGGTACATTTCATATATTTAATGGAATGTTTTGTAATACATATGTCCGCTACCATAGGAGTCCACTTAATTTGACTGTTCAACCTATTCCGCGTGCGCGAAACAACTAAATCCTGTTTGTTTTTGTGCTGCCGTGATCTTGTCGTGAAGACTGCATTCTATACACAATGCAAGCACCATAATTCACGCTCATAAGTGTAACATATATGCAATATAATGTCAAATTCAAATGACATCCATGTTTTATTGTTTTATCTTTACAATTTCTTGATACATTACAATGTACTTTATGTAATATATAGAGCATTTGAGAGATACGCTGTCGACGCCTTCGAGAAAGGTATACATTGTATAGCGAGTCTCTGAAATGTTCTATGTTATTTGTAACATGGTTATCCAATCGGATGCATGCATATATTGACAATCCGCCAATATAGAAGGCGTTGCCTATAACTGGGGTTTTATTGACTATGATTTAAAATAATTCCGTATTTCTATCCAAATTGGAACAAAAATCGAAAAACACCGCCATTACAAAACTAGTTTCTTATATATAGCCTATGTAGGTCTCACAACGAGGGTCAGTCCCACAACGCGGCCTTTTCCCACAACGGGGTTTAATCCCACAAATGGTCCGAAAAAAGTGTAGAAAATCCCACAACGCGGCCTAATCCCACAACCGGTTCTCCTACCAATCCCACAAACGGTCCTATTACACTGGATACAATTGACGTCACGTCACGTACAGTTTGACGTCATTGGCGTCATCTGAAATTGACAGCCATTCAATATACACTGACGGCGAGAGGGGGGGGGGGGGGGGGGGGGGGGGGTGAGGGTTGTGGGCGTGTATACCGTACAAATGACTGTATAAGTATCTACCGTCGGGATTGAATTTGTGCATAACTCCCGAAATTGATGACTGGCTAACTCCATATAGGCCTACATGTACAGACAAAATGTTTGGTCATCTTGGGATATCCTGATGCGTCTAACTCCCGTGTCCGTGACATAATTTACTACTTGTAATTCCATGTGGATGCAAGCCGACACCCGTGGGCGGGGAAGAAAATGACACATTAATACAGTACATTACGTGCGAACTGGGATCCAATTTCATTAATGACTGTCCCGACCTAACCGGGCTATGGTATGCCGACCAGCGAACATGCAAACATGCACATATCAATGTCTTCCCCGCTCTAGATATGGGGTGGGTGGGGGCGAGAGGGGCGGGGGGCACCACGCCAGGAAATTGACACATTAAAATCGACTCCTGACTATCGGGATTTAATATTTGTTCATTTCCGAAGGGTGGGGATCGGCTCTCTCCATATACAGACAGTATGAGCTAATTTGTGGGATCCATACCCTTGGGCATACAGGGTTTGGGATACACGTAGGTGATTCCGCCTACTCACATCCCCACCTCCACCCCCGTCACTACAATTTTCGTTCCCTCCACATCGGCGTATCGTAACGTCTGCATTCTTTTTCAAATGGCACCAATAACGCCAAAATGTACGTCAACTACGTGCCACATCGGCGTATCGTAACGTCTGCATTTTTTTTTCAAATGGCACCAATAACGCCAAAATGTACGTCAACTACGTGCCACATCGGCGTATCGTAACGTCTGCATTTTTTTTTCAAATGACACCAATAACGCCAAAATGTACGTCAACTACGTGACATGACTTCGTCCGTAACTAGCGTGGTCAGGACCGTTTGTGGGATTGATAAGATGATTTCGGACCGCTTGTGGGATTAGACCCCGTTGTGGGAAAAGGCCGCGTTGTGGGACTGACCTCGTTGTGAGTCCTACATATATATTTCTCAGAGAAACGAGGAAAACAAAAGAGGAAATGCTCCAGCAGCTACATTCTGCGGTGGATTTAACCAGGAAGAAAAATCTCATAAACATCTCCAGAACGAATGTAATTGATGGTGCTATACGCTGCTTCCGGAGAAGAACATTTGATCCACTCGCCCCACTACATGTCAAATTTGGGGGCGAGGATGGCATTGATGACGGTGGGCTTACTAGAGAGTTCATGCGACTACTGCGTAAGGAAATAAGCCAGCAGCCAATCTTCTGCGGAGATGACGATTCGAAACAACTGGCACTGGACTCACCAGGTCTGAATTAATGTTTCTTATGTTTGTCGGTAAGACATTTGGATTTTTAGATAGGAATATTGTTCTGGGGCCGAGGATATAAAACTTCATACTACAGCTATTGTTTATTCTGGG
>JBEVXV010001026.1:0-7940 GCA_040505915.1 Sedimenticola sp.
CTGGCGCTAACGCACGACGGGTATGCTGCGAGCGGCGCACGCCTACCAGGGACTATCCGCCTCGGCTTTCAGCCTTCCATGGCGGTCAGCGGTGGTTGTGCTTCTTTCATCAACTTCCTGGCCTTGTTTCTGCTGACCGGATAACCCAGCGCATTCAGTGCTTTTTTCATCCGACGGCTGCCGTAGGAATATTTTGAGCTTTCCCCAATGTCCTTGATCCACTCCAGGATTTCCTGATGCTCTGGGTCTGTGGGTTTCCCCAATGTCTTGCGATATTGATAATAGCCATTTCGACTGACACCCAAGACCCTGCATTGCAGAGCAATCGGCCAGGCATTCTTATGCTGGGTGATGAACGAATATTTCACTTCGTTTCTGCTGCAAAGAATGCCGTCGCTTTTTTTAAGATGTCGCGCTCCATTTGAAGCCGTCTATTTTCCTCCTTGAGTCTTTTGATTTCCTCCTGATCCGGAGTCAATTTCCCATTGCCCCGAAAAGCCTGCCCATCTTCATCTTTGGATTCCTTGATCCACCGCCCCAGCATCTGAGCATTGATTTCCAGGCTTGCTGCCGCTTCTTTT
The DNA here is from genome assembly GCA_040505915.1 of Sedimenticola sp. GTDB lineage: Bacteria > Pseudomonadota > Gammaproteobacteria > Chromatiales > Chromatiaceae > Vondammii. The sequence continues at coordinate 582 of JBEVXV010001026.1, forward strand.
CGAGTAAAGCCCTGCTCCAGAACCAGGCTGATTGCATCCAGTTTGAATTCCTTCGAATATTGTTTTCTCGTCTTGGTCATTTCTTTCACCTCAGTTGAGCCAGATTATGCTTAACTGGGTTGTGCAAAACAATTAGACCACTTCATGGCTGTTAGTTGCAGTTATTTTCGCTAAGGCAAGGTGCTTTTTGAGAATCGCCTGTTCTAGGTCGCGCATCCTGCCTTTACTACCGATGAGTTCTGCTGGTGTTTCTGGGACACCGCCAAATATGTACCGATAACATGATCTAACCATTATCATGAAGAAGCTAGGGATAAATATGCTGGTCGCCAGAAGAAAGAACTGAATGCTCCATATGGTACTGAATGGATCATGAGTTAGTGAAAATGGGGAGTCAATGGGTGCTGTTGCAAAGGCAGTGTTGAATAGCAGCATGGCGACAATGAGGCATAACACGCCCCGTATTATAAGCCGGTCACCGCCTTTAAAAATAAGATGATGATAAAAGGGGCGGCAACGATTTCCGCGCCATGCATCCCGATCTTCACCTGTATGAAAACTAATAAGCTGGCTATATTCAATCACAAATTCTTCTGTGCCAGCAGTCATCATGTCTTTGTACCGATCTTTCATTGTCGAGCCAAGCATTCGTACATTGTCTCGTAAGCGAAATGTTTTGAGCTCGTGATAGGCAAGATTAATAACTAACGAAATTTCGATTAGGTAGGAAAGGTTTAGTAGTGATCCTGTTGCCATGCCGTTACGTCCCTTTTTTTCACATAAAAAAACAGAAAGCTGGAAAGAGCTTTCTGTTTGGTAATGCTGTTATATTTATTCTGTGGTTGTGGTTGTGGTTTGACGTGCAGGTGGTTTAAGAGTCGTTCCTCTATCAAACATTGTGTCAAAGTAGTCATTGAGTACGACGGCCAATTTAGGGTCATTGAAGCAGCCAATCCCTGCTGGCTTTGATTTGTCTGGCTCTACTCTATATCCCAAGTTATCCATGGTTACAAAATGACTAGATGCACTTTTCTCTTTTTCATTGGCGCTTTTAAAAACGCAACGGTCTTCGTCAATCTTTCCGCACGCATTTATAAGCGGGTGACCACGCAGAGATTCAATGTCATCAATATCCTGCAGTAGGATTTCAAGTTTTGAATTTTTATTACTTAGAAGAAACTCTGCGGCTTTTTCGACTACACCGTCAGAGCCATAAACTCGGGCATTAAGGGTTCCGGTAAAAACTCGAACTGTATCATGTGCGTGGGAAAAGATGTTTTCAATCAAAATTTCGGCGTGATCGGTGCCGCCGTTAGGGATTAACTCCGTATTCTTTTCGTCAGCGTAACGCTTCACCATCTTCCTGTAGTTATCCATTATTTTTGTTGCCTCTCTGGCTTTGCTATCCGTTCTATACGCTCATTGAAGATAGGGCTTTTCATCTGTCTCAACTAATCGGTAAGTTATAGTGTGTTACACGCTGCAGCCTGTCGTCTATCGAGGTGCCTAAGTAGCAATATGCAATACCACTCTACTAGCATTCGAATGGCGGTACGTTATGTGTATCTGTAACCTGACCTAAGAAACCAAAGTACCAGCCTCATAAAGGACGCCGTGACTTACCGAACTTCGTGTATTAGCCCACGTTGAAAAATGGCCAAAAACAAAAGATGTTAAATGAACCATAATGAATCATATAGCACTGTTTTTGATTATTGCAATGTGCTGTTTGTCAAATATGTGGCCAATGCCCTTTAAAGTTACTCTTTAAAGTTAGGATTTGTTAATATAGTGTGCGACTCTGGCATAATTCTGTTAGAAGAGCAATCAGTAGTATAATGCTTCGGTATCCAGATTTGGTAATTAAGCGGGGCCCTGATGGGGCCTCGCCAAGCCTTGTTTGTATCAATATGCTTTATGTGTGTTCATGTAACATATTGATTTATATATGGTACCGAGGGCCGGACTCGAACCGGCAAGGGGTTGCCCCCGGGGGATTTTGAATCCCCTGTGTCTACCAATTTCACCACCCCGGCAATTGGTGTTGGCTAGTATAATCATTTCCCTGTTCAGCGCAAATGCAAAACAGCTAGCTTGCTCTGTGGTAATATCCCGCCGCCATGAAACTTAGTGACTTCTATTATCATCTTCCTGATGAGCTGATCGCTCAGCACCCTGCCGAGACTCGGGGGGGGAGCCGTCTGCTTCATCTCAACGGTATGACCGGGGCGATGGTGGATCGAAAATTTATCGATCTGCCGGATCTGCTGGGGCCGGAAGATCTGTTGGTTTTCAACGACACAAAGGTGTTGCAGGCGCGGATGTATGGGCGCAAGACGACGGGGGGGCGGGTTGAGATACTGATTGAGCGGGTGCAGGGGGCTAACCGTGCCCTTGCCCATATTCGTGCCAGTAAATCACCCAAGCCGGGGAGTCGGATTCTGGTCGGTGATACCGCCGAGTTGATGGTGGTGGGGCGCTTGGATGATCTGTTTGAGCTGACCTCACCAGATATCGGGTTTATGGAGCTGATGGCGGAGGTGGGCCATATGCCCTTGCCCCCGTATATTAGTCGAGACGATGATGAGGTGGATGAGGCGCGTTATCAGACGGTTTATGCTGATCGTCCGGGGGCGGTGGCGGCACCGACGGCGGGCCTTCATTTTGATCAGCCGATGCTTGATCGGCTCTCTACTATGGGTATTGAGCAGGCGCGGGTCACTCTCCATGTAGGGGCGGGTACTTTTCGGCCTGTGCGGGTAGATCGCCTTGAAGATCATGTGATGCACAGTGAGTATCTGGAGGTGAGCCGGGAGACCTGTGAGCAGGTAGATGCGACCCGGTCGCGTGGGGGGAGGGTTGTTGCCGTAGGTACCACCAGTGTGCGCAGCCTGGAAGCGGCCTCGGCAGATGGCGCACTGAAGCCTTTCGCTGGGGATACGCGACTATTTATTACGCCGGGCTATCGGTTCAAAAGTGTAGATGCCATGATTACTAACTTTCATTTACCGGAGTCAACGTTGCTGATGTTGGTGTCGGCATTTTCCGGCTATGAGCAGATTATGGCGGCTTACTGTCATGCAGTAGAGCAGCGCTATCGCTTTTTTAGCTATGGTGATGCGATGTTTCTGGGATAAAAAAATCGCGCGACAGTGAGGTCGCGCGTTAAGGGTTCCACCAAAGGAGGATGGAGGAGTGTGTACTGAAGTGCTTCAGTACATGGGCATTTTCTAATATTCAGGCCGGCTGTGTCAATAGATAAACCTACTTTTTATACCGATATATGTCATGAAATTTGAATTATTGAGTCAATGTGGGAGAGCCAGAAGAGGGCGCCTCTCTTTTTCCAGGGGTGATATCGACACACCAGCATTTATGCCAGTAGGCACCTACGGCACAGTTAAAGCGATGACGCCGGAAGAGCTTGAAGGGATGGGCGCCCAGGTTATTCTCGGTAATACTTTCCACCTGATGCTGCGTCCAGGAACTGAGGTGATCAAGCGGCATGGGGATCTGCACGATTTTACCCACTGGCAGCGACCAATCCTTACCGATTCTGGCGGTTTTCAGGTCTTTAGCCTGGGTAAGATGCGCAAGATTACCGAGGAGGGGGTTCACTTTCGCTCCCCGGTGAACGGCAGTCGTATTTTTATGGGGCCGGAGGAGTCGATGGCGGTGCAGCGCGATCTAGGCTCCGATATCGTGATGATATTTGATGAGTGCACCCCCTATCCGGCCACCGAGCGGGAGACTGAAAGCTCTATGGAGCTCTCCCTGCGCTGGGCCGCCCGTAGTAAAGAGGCCCATGGTGAGAACCCTTCTGCGCTTTTCGGCATTATTCAGGGCGGTGTCTTTGACTCATTGCGTGGGCGCTCACTGGAGGGGCTTAAGGAGATCGGCTTTGATGGCTATGCCGTGGGTGGACTCTCGGTGGGAGAGCCCCCGGAGGATCGTTGGCGGGTGCTTGAGTTCCTCTCCACACGTCTGCCTGATGATAAGCCTCACTATCTGATGGGGGTGGGTAAGCCTGAAGATATTGTCGAGGCGGTGTCCCGGGGTATAGATATGTTTGACTGTGTAATGCCTACCCGCAATGCCCGCAATGGTCACCTATTTACCCACCAAGGGGTGGTGCGTATCCGCAATGCCGTTCATGCGGAGGATACCGGGCCTCTTGATCCACACTGTGATTGCTACACCTGTCAGAACTACAGCCGCTCCTACCTGCGTCACCTCCAGCGCTGTAACGAAATTCTTGGAGCCCGGCTTAACACCATTCACAACCTCCACTACTATCAATCACTGATGCGCAACATCAGGCAATCGATAGAGGAGGGGCGCTTTGACAGTTTTGTGAGTGATTTTTACGCTATGAGGGGTGGCTCCCAAGGGTAGAGGCAAAACTTTTACGGTGGTGAATATGACGCCAGCAGCACCCTGTTTCATTACCCTGGAATCGGGCTCTCGTGTAAGCTCGTGAAGAAATTATTGGCCGCTGGGTGGAAAAATTCTACTTTGCCCCCAATTAAAGCGACGAAGATCAATAATGTGAGGCTCCTTATATCCCCAAGGTTGTGTCATAATCTCCGGCTTATAACCCCTGGTGAGGCTTTGCCTACCGGGGAAAACCGATAAAAATTAAGTTCGCAACAGGTAAACAGCATGAATTTCTTTATTTCCGATGCCATGGCGCAGACTGCAGGCGTTACAGGTGCAAGCGGCCTGGAGCAACTGGTTCTGCCGGTTGGCCTGATCATTATCCTCTACTTCCTTATGATCCGGCCCCAGATGAAGCGCCAGAAAGCGCATAAAAAACTGGTCGAAGCCCTAGCTAAGGGTGATGAAGTGCAGACTGATGGCGGTTTGATGGGTAAGGTTACCGACTTGGGTGATAATTTTGCTCAAGTTGAGATTGCCGAAGGGGTGGAAGTTAAAATCCGCCGTCAGGCCGTCTCGTCGGTGATGCCGAAAGGCACCCTGAAAGAGCTGTAAGCCGCTACCTACTGAACGGCTGGCTTATGCTGACCGTTTTTCATATTGAGCTCCATAAAAAATAAGCAATAAGATGAACCGATACCCTTTCTGGAAGAACCTCCTGGTGGTGGTCGTGGTGATGATCGGCCTGGTCTACGCCCTGCCTAATATCTATTCCCAGGACCCCGCCATGGATATCTCCGGCACCCGCAGAGCTGAGGTGGATGTCACCACCGAGGCGCGAGTTCGCGATGCGCTGAAGGGCGCAGGGCTTGAGATCAAGTCGATGGAAGCTGGTGCTGGCAAGCTGCTGGTCCGCTTTAACGACTCAGAGACGCAACTGCGTGCCAAGGAGACTCTGGAGGTGGCCCTCGCAGGTGACTATAACCTGGCGTTGACATTGAATACGGATGTACCGGGTTGGCTGAGGACCATGGGCGCTTTGCCGATGTACCTCGGGCTCGATCTGCGTGGTGGTATCCATGTGTTGATTGATGTCGATATGGATGCTGCAGTAAAGCAGGCGATGGAGCGCTACTCCAGTGATATCCGTACACTGATGCGTAAAAACAAACTGCGCTACAGCAAGGTCTCCCAGAGCGTTGATGCCGTCACTGTCAGCTTCAAAAAGATGGAAGACAGGGATAATGCGAATGAGGTTATCGGTAATGAGTTCCGCGATCTGCTGATCGAAATCAAGGATGAGGCAGGCATCTACAGCGTTATTACCCGTATGGGTAAGCGCGAACAGCAGTCGGTGAAGAAGTTTGCTCTTGACCAGAATATCACCACACTGCGTAATCGTGTTGATGCCCTGGGTGTCTCCGAGCCGGTGATCCAGCAGCAGGGTGAACGCCGTATCGTGGTACAGCTACCGGGAGTTCAGGATCCGGCAAAGGTGAAAGATCTCATTGGCGCTCAGGCGACTCTGGAGTACCGTCTCGAAGATACCGAACACAGTGTTGAGGCTGCTCTTGCCGGTAAGGTGCCGGTGGGCTCCAGGCTCTACCATACCCGGGAAGGGCGCCCCATTCTGCTGAAAAAACGCCTGATTGTTACCGGTAACCAGATTACCAACGCACGCTCCGGTATCGATACACGCTCCGGGCAGCCGATGGTGTCGGTCAGTCTTGATGGGCCGGGTGCCGGGCGTATGCGCAAGGTGACAACGAGAAATGTCAACAAGCCGATGGCGGTGGTCTTTATCGAGACCCGCAGTGAGGCGCAGATGACCGATGGCAAACCGGTGATAGTCGATGGTAAACCGGTGATGAGAAAGGTGAGGGTGGAAGAGGTCATTAGTGTTGCCAATATTATTGAGCCCTTCGGTGCCCGTTTCCAGACTACCGGTCTGGATAGCTCAGAAGAGGCCCATGATTTGGCTCTGCTGCTGCGTGCTGGTGCGCTAGCCGCCCCCATAGACATTGTTGAAGAGCGCACCATCGGCCCCAGCCTCGGTCAGGATAATATTGACCAGGGATTCCAGTCGGTGATGATCGGCCTACTGTTGGTGATGGTCTTTATGGTGGTCTATTACCGGATGTTCGGCTTGGTGGCTAATCTGGCGCTGGGAATGAATCTGGTACTGATTGTGGCAGTGTTGTCGATGTTCCAGGCGACGCTGACCCTGCCGGGTATCGCCGGAATCGTCTTGACGGTCGGTATGGCGGTAGATGCCAACGTACTTATCTTTGAGCGTATCCGTGAAGAGATCCGGGTGGGTAACACCCCCCAGGCGAGTATCTACTCCGGTTATGAGAAGGCGCTGTGGACAATTGTCGATGCCAATATCACCACCCTGATTGCCGCCGTGGTGCTGTTCAGCTTTGGTACCGGCCCGATCAAAGGCTTCGCGGTGACCCTGGGTATAGGTATTCTGACATCGATGTTTACCTCTATCATCGGTACAAGGGCGGTGATCAATCTGGTCTACGGCGGTAAACGCCTCTCCAAATTGGCTATATAAATCAGTGACCAGCCTGAAGCTGTTTCAGGCTGGAGCCGGTGGTTCGAAATTTAGGGAATAGAGAGTGTAATGCAGCTTTTCAAAACCAATACAAAAATCGACTTTATGGGTAAGCGCAAGCTTGCCATGATCCTGTCGACCTCATTTATCCTGATCGCTATCATTTCATTGATTGCTCGGGGGTTGTCGCTGGGTATCGACTTTACCGGCGGTACCATCGTAGAGGTCGGTTATCAGCAGTCTGTTGAGTTGAACTCAGTGCGTAGCGCACTCTCGGAGGCCGGTTTTCCTGATGCCACAGTGCAGCACTTTGGTACCTCGAAAGATGTCATGGTGAGGCTGGCGCCCCAGGAAAATTTCGAGAATGCGGTACTGAGTGACCGCGCTTTTGCCGCTATGAATAATTTGGCGTCGGGCAC
>JBEVXV010001027.1:0-5751 GCA_040505915.1 Sedimenticola sp.
AGAAACACCAGGACACCCATCAATTGGTTCATCAAACATGATGGGTGTCCTGGTAATTCTGGTAATTCCCCCCGGGGAACGGCTGCGTTGGCTGGAGGGGGATGAGATGCTCATCTACCAACGGCCCAAGCCGCGCCATGACGGCCAGACCCTGCTGCGGCTGACGCCAATGGAGTTTCTCGACCGGGTTGCCATCCTGATACCACCGCCCCAGCGGCACCGGCACCGCTACCACGGGGTGTTGGCGCCCAATGCGCCACTGCGAAAACAGGTGACGGAGAGGGCAGGTTTGCCGGTCACAGATGAAAGGGTGGTGAGTGGGGAGAAGAGAACCGTTACGGAGGAGGGTGGTGAGCCGGAGCCAGCGCTGGCGACCGGATGCATGATGACCTCGATCTGGTCCATGCTGCTGGCCCGGATCTATGAGATCAATCCGTTGGTCTGCTCGAGGTGCGGTGGTGAAATGAGGATCATCGCCTTGACGTACAGTGTTCGGTTTGTCAGGGCGTGAATGCCCCTTCTTATGACAGGGAAATCGATTGACTTAGTGGGTTGAAATTCCTATCCTTCATCGAGAAGGGACAGTGCACACAGGGGTTGATTTGACTTGGTTTATGGTAGCATCCCATATGATAGTTATTAACACCCCTGTTGGCTTTTGATATGAGATCGTAATGAACCGTAAGCGTGCTCTTGAATTGCTTGCCAAGAGTAAACCCATCCTGGCGGCTCGCTATGGGGTGACTGATCTTGCCCTATTTGGCTCCACTGCACGAGATACTGCGGGGGCAAGCAGTGATGTAGATATACTTGTAACTTTTGATGGCCCGGCTGTTTCAGCGCGTTACTTCGGTGTGCAGTTCTATCTTGAGGATCAGCTTGGTTGTGCGGTTGATCTTGTAACTGACAAAGCACTTCGAAGTGAGCTGCGCCCATATATCGAAAAAGAGGCGCTGCATGTCTAACACTGTAGTGCGGGAGTGGCGCTTTTATCTCAATGACATGATTGGCTTTGCTCAGAAGGTAATTACCTATACTGACGGCCTTGATCAAGCAGGTTTTACCGAAAGCGGATTAAACTACGATGCAACGATCCGAAATCTGGAACTCATAGGTGAGGCTGCCACTCATATTCCTGACGAAGTCCGTGAAGCCAATCCACAGATACCTTGACGAATTATTATTGCCATACGAAATCGGTTGATACACGGCTACCTTGGGATTGACGATGATACCCTGTGGAGCATCGTTATCGATGATGTTTCCGCACTGCTCACCAACCTGTATGATTTGAAAGCCATAGCTGAATGATGCAATAAAAGTTTGTAACTATTCAGCTATACTTATTTTTTTGGCTGTTTTCACCAATCGACTCCGTCCCCAAGCCCTGCTGAATAGTTACGTTTTTTAATAATGCTGATAGGGCTGGGCCTGGGAAGCCCAACAAAATAGAAAGCTCGTTGGGCTTCCCACAAAAGACTAGGCTGCGCCGTCACATATTTCAGCCTAACCTACACAACTGCGGATTCTAGCTTCAATCAGATACAGGCGCTGCTTTCGGTGATGATCCTGCTTGTTGCCGTACTTATTATCATCTACTGGCCCGGCCTCTCACTGTGGTTGCCGGGAAGGAACTGAACCTCCCTTATGAAAATATACCTCTACGCCGTATCCGATGACCTGGAAGCGATAGCCGAACCCCTGAGTGAAGCGATTGCCAGCTGGGTGAAAAAGAGTGATGGTAAGGCAACCCTGGTCAACGATCGCCACCAGCCCGGTGAAGATGAGGAGGGTGAAGCGTTCTGGAATTTGGGCATCAACCTCGAAGCCAAGCGCCGTTCCGATTTGAAGAAAGTCCTGCAGTTTCTCTACAGTCAGGCTACTGAACAGAAGTGTGAGTTTGTTGTCGGCATTGCTGCTTCAGCCAAAGGCTCCGCCCAGGATATCTGCTTCTTCGGTTATGAAGAGGGTCGGCCAGACGCCTACGAAGTTGCCAACTATATGGGGTTCAAGGTTTAGCTTGATGCAGCATCTTTGGTGCCGTATTTCTCCTTATTGATGCGGCAATGTTCACTTCAGGCCGGTGTCTGTTTTTGGCAGAGGTTCAATACCAGTTGGCCTACCAAGGACGCTTTGGATGAAGCTGATACTGCATCCAGTATACGAGTTCACGATTTGTCCGCCGGTTCCTTAATCCTCAGTTCGAACTTGCTATTGATCAGTGTCCTATATAGCGTCTCGAGGGTAGTCCACATCACCGCCATTGCGCCGAGTATTATCTCAACCCTGTGATTGGCCAGGTCGCCAAGTTGATCGGCGGGTAGGGTAATTGCCGCATACCCGAGATCAATGCCCATGACCGCGCCGGTAGCAGCGAGAAACACGACAATAATTCTCATGTAATTTGGAATATGCCTTTTTATCAAAACAATATATAAAAGGAAGAGCACGCCCAGAGCAAGTCCGAGGTAGGGGTTGGGTACAGCTGCGTGATCAATCATCAATAATCTCCTTGGCCCAATAGCCGTTCTCTCTTGCAAAAAAACCAAAAATGTAGCCGACAAAACCACCAATAGCCGCACCCCAGTACTCGCCCATCACCAGGTTGCCGAGGATAGCTCCACCAATCGTAGAGGTAATCACAACACCTACGGTGTGACTCAATTTTACGGGTGCCACAATGACAGGTGGCTCATTGTGAGCCATGGTGGAGGGTTTCCCAAACCACCTGAGCCCCAGGTAGATAAACCATGCATAAGCCGGAGACATCCTATCCTCCATGCAGATGGTTTTTAGATCAATATCTGCCTGATTCCGCCAACGCTCCCGGTCTAATTTCCCCTCACGCATCAATTGGTAGAGTGCGTCATGGGTTACAGAGCCGCGCATGACAGTGGTCGAATCTGGAAGAAATGTAGCGCCATCCCACGCATAACCCTTCTTGATAATCAGTTCGCCAGTTCGGCTAAGGGTGATGAAACCAAAGCTAATATCCTCATCCGGCTTCACGTTCACCTGGACTATGTAATCTTTTACCAGCTGACACTCATAACCACTTTTATAACGTATTGTATTTTTTGGCATCTCTACATCCTTTCACTGCTGTCTCGTTAACTCCCTCTCCCCTCTGGGGAGAGGGTTGGGGTGAGGGGGGTCAATAGATAAGTCGTTGATTTAATTCACCCTCACCCTGGCCCTCTCCCTCATAGGGAGAGGGAATGTTCTATTGCAGTATCTCATGTTGCTGTTGATATATGCGCCCTAAAAAACACCTCCACACAAGGAGTTACTGAAAAATACTACAAAGTTAACGGGACAGCAGTGACATCCTTTATAAAATATGGCCACACATTGCCATGCCATGATGCTATTTGATTACTGCTTCTCGTTGTAGCGGCGTTGCCTATTGTTACCCCATTCGCAGCATTACTCCAGCGGCTCCAGTCGTACCAATAGGCCATTGGATGCATCGGTGAGTAGATAGATAAAGCCGTCAGGAGCGTTGCGGACATCGCGAATGCGCCCCAGCTTTCCCTTTAGCAAACGCTCTTCGGAGAGAACTTTCTCACCGTCCATTTCAAGTCGTACCAGTAACTGAAATTTCAAAGATCCGACAAACAGGTTGCCCTGCCACTGGGGGAATTTGTCACCGTTATAAAAAGCCATCCCGGAAGGGGCAATGGATGGTGTCCAGTAATAGATTGGTTGGGTGATGCCCGGTTTGTGACTGCCTTCCCCGATAGAGATACCGCTGACGTACTCCTTTCCATAGCTGACAACTGGCCAGCCGTAGTTGTTACCTGGGTTGATTATATTTATCTCATCACCCCCCTGAGGGCCATGCTCATGAATCCACAATTTCCCACTAACGGGATGGATGGTCGCACCCTGAGGATTGCGATGGCCATAGCTGTAGATTTCACCATGAGAGCCAGTTTTTCCGATAAACGGATTAACCTTTGGTATTCGGCCATCATCGTGCAGGCGAATGACTGAGCCGGCATGATCATCGAGTCGCTGTGCCCGTTTTCTCTCACCCCGATCACCTACAGTGATATAGAGATAACCTGCGTTGTCGAACGCAATGCGTGAGCCAAAGTGGTGGCCAGTACCGCTTTTCGGTAGTAACCGGAAAATCGATTGCCAATCAACAAACTGGTTGCCCTGTAGTCGGCCACGGCCCACTTCGGTGCCAATCCCGCCGTTTCCTGCAGCCGAATAGGAGAGGTAGATCCAACCGTTACCCTTGTAATCGGGGTGTAGTACCACATCCAGCAGGCCACCCTGACCACGTGGGGCTATTGCAGGCAAACCAATAATCGGCTGGGGTTGCAGCTGGCCGTTCTCAATAACCCTCAGGCGACCGGGCCGCTCTGTTACCAATATCCTGCCATCTGGAAGAAAAGCCATACCCCAAGGGTGCTTCAGCCCATTGACCAGGGTCACGGCTTTGAAGCCTCCGGTAGCATGCAAAGTGGGGGCTAAAGCACAGAGAAACAGTAATATAAATAAGCTGGATTTTAGAGGTAGCTGTGGTTTGAATTGACGGTTTATCACAATCTCTTTCACCTATTTTAACCGGGAATACCTCAGTTTAGCCTCTCTCTCGGTGTTTTGGGGAGGGAAAATGGAGGAATTAGGCGCTCAGATTTAGAGTTCAACCTAAAAAGCCAGGGTCATGTCTTTACTTATGCGCATCTTGATGGACAGTCCTGCTCACAGTTGAATAGTGCAGAGAAAAAAAAGCAAGGATATCCACTACCAACGGATACGGGGTCAGTTATCGCACTGTAGCAATGGGTAGTGCAGCAGTGAGAGAGGTGACTCTGGCTTCCTTTAGTGATTACCGTTGATGTTCAGTGAACCAAAAGCAAAGCCTTGCAAGAGCGGGGCTCTGTGTGGCATGAGGACAACTAATTATTGTGTCACTCTATATCTGAAGCACTGCGTTGACTGAGTAAAGCGATCAATCAATCGAGGCTGATCACTCTTGATCGAAGAGATCTTTTTCTGAGGGCACTGCCAACAGCAGCAAAGGCGATACCCAAGATAACCAACAGCGCACTGCTCACCGTGATCTTTCCGTTCTGGATAGTGGCTAACAGTGATAAGCAACTGACTACTCCGCCGACGATAAGTGCGTTGCGTGTTAGATCAGTTTGGGAAAAGAAGGCAGTGGCCATTCCGCCCACCATCATACTAATGCAGAAAGAGAGTAGGCCGATTGCTTGCCAGAGCAGCTCTTTGTGTTCAGATATAAAGGCCAACTCACCCTTGGCATCACCGATAAATGCAGCAACCAGAACAAAGACCAGCTGGCTGATAATCAATAGGATGATCGTAGTAATTGTACCGGCAGTGATGGCTTTCCAGTTATTCATGAATGTCCTCTAAAAAACCTAGGATAACAGAAGTGCAACAGATAGTAGCGGTGATTGCCAGTAAAGTGGTGGTCTGCCCCTGATGGCGCTTAATAGAAGATCAACACTATTGACATCCCGGTGTAGGCCGGGATCCTGAGCTTAACTGCAGTGGTCAATTCACTGGACTCCGGCCCCTGGTGAAAATAGCCACAAAATCAGGTATAGCTGAATAGTTACAGATGAGAATAGTTTAAAGCCCTGTTTTGGGAAGGTGAGTGAGCACAGAAACTTGAGCTACTTACCTGTTATAGCTTAGTCAAATACATAATATTAATGGGCCAACCCTCTGCGCCCACGCGAAAAAATTTAGTCATTTGTGATAGAAAAT
>JBEVXV010001028.1:0-6541 GCA_040505915.1 Sedimenticola sp.
ATTTTTCCCGTTCGCTGTCAGCGATCATCTCCCTCTCGTAACCAAACTGCTCCTTCTCGGCAGCAAGCACCAGCAGCGCCTCCTCCATGGTGCGAATATCCATCGCGCTTCGAGAAAGCGCTCCAAAAGATGCGTGCCATTAAATATGGCTTGACTGTAAGCTAGGAGCCTGTCCCAGAATAGGACAGGCTCCTGGTCATCTCTTGATGCCATCACATATACTGGCACCTGAAGCTGAATAGTTACCCTACAGCTATAGTTACAAACAGGTAAAGAGTATCGCCATGAGCTACCGACTCTCAAAGATCTATACCCGCAGTGGAGACAAGGGCACCACCGGCCTGGGTGACGGCAGCCGGGTGGAGAAAGAGAGCCCGCGTATCGAAGCCATCGGCGCTGTTGATGAACTCAACAGCCTGATCGGCCTCGTCATTGCCCACCAGCCCCCGCCTGAAATAACGGAGATGCTTACCGATATTCAGCAGCGGCTATTCGATCTTGGCGGTGAGCTGGCTATCCCCGGACACCAGGCCATAACAGACGATACCATAGCCCGGCTGGAGCAGCAGGTGGACGGGCTCAACGAACATATTCCACCGCTTGTGGAGTTCATCCTCCCCGGCGGCAACCTTCAGGCCGCAAGCTGCCACCATGCCCGTACCGTCTGTCGCCGGGCTGAGCGGCGCCTGACGGCGCTCTTGCGAAGGGAGAGTGAAGAGGTAAATTCAACTGCGCTGAAGTACCTTAATCGGCTCTCCGACCTGCTCTTTGTCATGGCCCGCACCCTGGCACGAAGCGATGGCGGCAAAGAGGTATTCTGGATCAAAACAGAATAAAAACCGGTGTGCGTTGGATTAATAGATGTCAGCAGAATATTTAACAGCGATAATATCCACCACAACCACTGAAACAGGATCAAAAACTTGTCACAGCAAATAACCCCCGGCAGCACCGTCACCCTCCACTTCTCACTCGCCCTCAGCGACGGAACCGAAGCGGTCTCAACCTTTGAAGAGGAGCCTTCCACCCTCACCCTCGGAGACGGCAGCCTGACCGAGGGGCTGGAGCAGGTACTCTATGGCCTGAAGGCGGGTGATAAGCAGTCCACCATTGTCGAAGAGATGGACGCCTTCGGCCCCTGGAATGAGGAGATGGTTCACCTGGTGGCGCGTAGTGACTTTGCCCCCGATCTGGCGCTTGAGCCAGGCTTGGTAATCGCCTTTGAAACACCCGAGGGTGAAGAGGTAGCCGGTATCATCGGTGAACTCGGAGAAGAGCAGGTAGAGGTCGACTTTAACCACCCCCTCTCGGGCAGCGATATCGCCTTTACCGTGCAAATTCTCGACGTGACCAACCCCTGAGGAACCCCACAGAAAAATGGATATACTTCTCGCCAACCCCCGTGGCTTCTGTGCCGGAGTCGACCGTGCCATCGATATTGTTGAGCGCGCTCTGGAGATCTTTGGTGCGCCCATCTACGTCCGTCACGAAGTGGTACACAACCGTTTTGTTGTCGAGAGCCTGAAGGCGAGGGGGGCTCTCTTTGTCAATAAGCTGAACGAAATACCCGATGGCAACACCGTCATATTCAGCGCCCACGGCGTATCCCAGGAGGTGCGCAGAGAGGCGGAGCAGCGCGACTTGCAGATTTTTGACGCCACCTGTCCGCTGGTGACCAAGGTGCACCTGGAGGTGGCCCGCTACAGCAGCGATGGCTACGAGGTGATTCTGATAGGTCACCCCGGCCACCCAGAGGTAGTCGGCACCATGGGACAGTATCGGCAAAAAAATGGTAGCGGCGGCATCTATCTGGTGGCCAACCCGGACGACGCTGACAAACTAAAGATCAAGAACCCGGAAAAAGTCGCCTTTGTCACCCAAACCACCCTCTCCATGGATGATACCGCCAAGGTGATCAGCGCCCTTCGGGCACGTTTTCCGAAGATCCAGGGGCCAAAGAAAAATGACATCTGCTACGCCACCCAGAACCGCCAGGATGCCGTAAAAGAGCTGGCTGAATCCTGTGACCTGGTGCTGGTGGTCGGCTCACCCAACAGCTCCAACTCCAACCGCCTGCGAGAGATCGCGAAAAACCTCCAGACCCCCGCCTACCTTATCGATGGTGCCGATGATATCCAAGCAGAATGGCTCAAAGAGACTCGCCATATCGGCGTTACCGCCGGTGCCTCAGCACCTGAAATACTGGTAGAAAATGTCATCAAACGACTACAACAAGCCGGTGTCAGCAGCGTCTCATCACTTACCGGCCATGAAGAGCGCGTGGTCTTCTCACTGCCCCAGGCGCTACAACCCAGCTCACAAAAAACATAACCCACCCCCCGCTTATCTTGAATTCACTACCGCCCGTCTCTGGGGGGGTTGATCACCCGCGCTCCCTCGTATAGCTTCACCAGCATGAGAAAAAAGATTACAGGCTTCACCCTGATTGAGTTGATGATCACGCTGGCAATATTAGCCATATTGCTGACGATAGCCGTACCAAGCTTACGCGATTTAATGCAGAACAATAATATGATCGCATATAGCAACCAACTGGTAAGCACGATCAACTATGCCCGTTCAGAAGCAGTAAAGCGCCGTACCCGGGTGTCTGTATGCGCCATGAATAGTGATCAAACTGATTGTGGCTCAGCGTCAACTCCTTGGGATGATAATGGCTGGATGGCTTTTGCAGATCGTGTTAACTATGGCACATATGATGCGGATGACGGAGATAATGTCCTGGATCCCGACGAAGATCTTTTACTCAAAGTCTGGGGGGACAGTGTCAATAAGAGTGATGTCAATATCACAGGCAGTGCTGCTAATTTTGTCTATCTGCAAAATGGATTCTTATCCGGTGGTGCAGCAGTTGGTCTAACTGTAAACCTTGTTGATGCCTCTGTTTCCGATCAGTGTGTACGAATTACAAATACAGGGCGCGTAGTGACGGAAAAAATAGTATCGGGAGTAACCTGTCCATGAGTTCTATTTCAACTCACGTACCCCTGTGCAGTACAGACCACTGCCGTGAACGTGGCACAACCATGCTGGAGGTGTTGATCTCCGTCGTGATTCTTTCGATCGGCTTATTGGGCGTTGCCGGATTACAGGGAGTTTCCAAGCGCACCAATCACCAAGCCCACCAGCGCTCCATCGCCACGCACTTGGTTGATGGCATTATTGAGCGTATACGAGCAAATCCTACAGCGGCTGCAAGTTACCACACCGGTACAACAAATTTTCTAGGAAGCAAGGTAAGCGCCGCCTCGGAACCTTCTCCAAACTGTAGTACAGGGGCTTGTACTAAAGCGCAATTGGCAGCTCATGATCTATGGGGCTGGGAGCAGGAAATAGATGGCGCAGCTATCACCTATGGCAACGATGACACCAAGGCGGGTGGCCTACTAAACCCTAAGGGCTGCATCATATTTACCGTATCCACAGGTAAGACCAATACCGGCCTTCTGTCAGTGATAGTGAATTGGGAAGGAATGACCGATATCTCTGATGCTGTTGCTACCGGCGGTACCGTCTGCGGCGATGTTGCCGCAAATAGCGACCGATCCCGACGGCAACATACCGTGAACACGTTCGTATACGACACAACGGAGTAAGTGATTGATGAAGCACCTTTATCCCAAAGTCACCCGCTGCACCGGACTGTCACTTGTTGAGTTGATGATTTCGCTCACTCTTGGCCTGATAATAATCGGAGCTGTTATCACTCTATTCATCGCCTCCAAAACATCATATACCCAGTCGGAAACTTTTGCCCGTATTCAAGAGAATGCCCGCTTCTCTATGCTGACATTAGAGTCTGATCTTAAGCTGGTAAAATTCTTTGGCGAGGTGAGTGCTGTTAATATCAGCAACGACACTAATCTAGGGGCTGTGAGCAGCAACTGCACCGGTGATGCCGCCGCCTACGATTACAACACTCCTTTGGCCGCAACCACCAGCAGCGTTTTAGGCGTTGCCTATGGCTGCATCACTGATGCAGTTCCCAATACCGGTGTTCTGGTTGTTAAGCATGTCCGCCCACAACCGTTGGCTACCGGATCAGTGGCCAACAACAAGAGTTACATACTCGCCAATCATGACACGGGCCGGCTGTATGATGGTGCGGATACAGCCCCGGTGGGTGAGGTCCCTAATGGCCGCGCCTGGGAGTATCAGGCCCACGTCTACTATATTCGCAGTGGAACTGTCCCCACGCTGAGCCGAAAAACGCTACAAATACTTAATGGCAACATGACAATAGTGACCGAGGATGTCGTTAGTGGCGTAGAGGCGATGCGCCTACAGTTTGGGCTGGACAGCGACACCGATGGTGACCTGGACACCTTTGTGGCCGCATCAACTATAAATACAAGCACCGCTTTCGATTGGAACGATGTAGGGGCCGTTCGCATCCATCTATTGATTAGAAGTGAGAGTAGCGACCCCTCTTTTGTCGACGATAAAACCTACAATCTCGGGGATAGCAGCCCGGTAGATAATCCCAATGACAATTTTCACCGCACGGTGGTCAGCACTACGCTGGCCCTGCGTAATCCACAATTTGTGATCAGGGGGGCGGGGTGATGTTAAACGCACATAACAAGCTTGAAAAAGGCAGCGTACTGATAACTTCTCTACTGTTGCTCACCGTGCTGACCATTATCGGTTTGGCCGGTACCTCTTCCAGTATTTTTGAGTTGCGCATGGCGGGTAATACCCAGAGTTTCTACGACTCCTTCCAAAACGCTGACGCAGGTATTACGGCAGCCATGTCCCAGGAAGGTGATAATTTCGATGGCAGTGATAAGAGTAATATCTTTTCTTCCGGCGGCACCAATACCTTAAAAGCTTACATCACCTCAACAGTCAACGTTGATCGCCTTTTTCCTACACTCAACCTGGCGTGCCCAAGGGAATCTGGAGGATCGAGCGTGGGATTTTTAGAGTGTGAATATTACCGGGTTGAGAGTGAGCACGATGACACCGCAACCGGCGCACGTACACTTATTTTTCAGGGAGTGGCGAAAGAGATTTTGGCCCAGTGACGGGCCTCAAACCCTTTAAATTAAATCTCTTTCGCGTATTGGAGAGGCGTTGATCATGAACAAGGTAATCAGCTTTATTATAACCGCTCTTCTGGTTATGTCGGGTGTAGGTGCTTTGAAGGCCGATGACACAGAAATCTACAGAAGCCAGTTTAATCAGGGAGGGGGGGCTACGAGCCGCCCCAAGGTGCTGATTATTTTTGATAACTCTTACAGTATGTACCTGAAATTTGTTGAAGAGCAGACTGGTCCGGAATATGACCCCAACGAAACCTATTCCTCTCAGGGCTCTATCGATAGCAGTCGCGTCTACTGGTCAACCAGTGGCAGTCCGCCATCAAAAAATGGAAATGAATATGTGCCGGCTGCAAAGAATCGATGCGCTTCATCCAGTGATGCACTCACCACAGGACCCGGGGTCTATCAAGATCAATTATTGCGCTGGAGTTCTTATTACAGTAGATGGGTGAACTTGAATGATTCAAGTTATACGCGCGAGACCCTGCATATGGATTGCCGTACAGATGTTACAGACTCCAATGCGTCGAACCCCGGCACCCCCTCCCAGTCCGATGGTTACCCAAGTGACAACGGACCCTATGGAAATACTGCAAATACCAGCTGGGATGATTCTGTAACGCTGTACAGCGCCAACTATATGAATTGGTATCATGGTGAACGGGACACATCCAGTACAAGACGTATTGACATTGCCAAGAATGTTGTAACCAATATCATCGATGCCAACCCTGGTGTTGATTTCGGACTGATGCTGTTCAATTCGAGATATGAGGACAATACGAGTGACGGCGGTCGTGTGGCTGCTCACCTGATCGAAGACATGACCGAGACTCAGCGTACCAATCTAACAACCCTGATAGACGGTATTGATGCTCACGGTTGGACGCCACTCTGTGAGACTACATACGAGGCATACCGCTATCTTAGTGGTCTGAGCGTTCAGTACGGTGATGATGATAACGCAGCTCTGCCAGCCAGGGATTCGACCGCAGAGACCACCGGCACCTACAACTCTCCACTCGGTGACTGTCAGTTTACCCATGTAATCCTGATGACCGACGGCTTGCCTACCCATGACACTTCAGCCAACAGTGCCATTGAGACCCTTACTGGTAGAACCTGCTCAAACTATCCGGCCGATGCAGGACAGGGCACCCCAAAAAACTGCCTCCCTGACCTAGCTTACTATCTCCACAATACCGACCTGGATAACGATAGCAGTAATGGTACCCAGAAGGTGGTGATGTACACCATTGGTTTCGATATTGATCAGGACTTACTTGAAGATGCCGCACGAGAAGGCGGTGGTAGGTATTACACGGCATTCAGTACCGATGAATTGTCTGCAGCCTTCCAGAGTGCCTTGACGGAGATTCTCTCCACCAGTACCAGCTTTAGCTCCCCTACGGTGGCGGTGGATACCTTCAACCGCACGCAGAGCCGTAACGAGGTGTTTATGGCTATGTTCGAAC
>JBEVXV010001029.1:0-7761 GCA_040505915.1 Sedimenticola sp.
TGTGTGCTTAATATACTATTGATGTGATTGACGGTAAAAACGGGTACTTTTTTGTAATATTACCAATTGTTGTGTTGTGTATTTAACAATTGCTCAAAAAGTCCTACTAACATGCCCCGAGGCCTATACACTTAGTAAAGTTTATGAACGAAATATCAGCTACCTATAGGCCGGGTATGAGTGAAAATCCGTCACGCTCTGTTGAACACTGGACATTGTAACAGATGGCGGAGTTGGAGTATACCACGTGATTCGCCACGAGTTGGATTATACCACGTGATTCGCCACGCGTCAGCGGCGCGCTTCATGCATTCAGTAGCATGCGGTCGTATATGGGGCGCCGCTTGTAAAACAATATCGTGTGGTATATTACATTAGCGCCCTTTCATCATGGATAGGGCGCAATTAACTGAATTGAAGCCAGTGATATTGGCTAACGACGACTATGACGAAACTTCCTTGAAAGAGCCCTGCTCTAGGGATGGAATGGGTGAATTCTCCAGCTCTCAGACTTATGTCAAAACAGTAAAAATGGAGAGCGACTCCAATACATGTGGCAGTCCTGAGCGGGCTGCGGAAAGCACAATATATGACTCACAAGGCAGTTTTCGCTGTGAAAGTGGTCAACCAGCAAGTATAGTAAATTCCAGTGACACTAAAGACATGGATGATGCACTGGTATACCTGGGTACTGAGATGGAGACGTCGTCCATAGAGAACATGATCGAGAGGCTGGCGAATGTATTTAGGCGCCTGCCCCGGGACAGTTTTGTTAACAAGATCATTGAGTGTTACGGAACTTGTGAACGCCTGGAATCGGTGCGGTCCGCTATGTTCCACTACATAAAGGGATATGACGAGTTCCCGTATGGTTCGAGTGTGGAATTGAAGCGGCGAGTGCAGACCAGGGCCGGCGATCCTGTAGTAGCGAAGCTGGCCAAGGATATTCATTGTCTAATGGCGGTAATAGAAGGCGCGGACTACAGTGAATTATCGGACCTGATGAGTCTATCGAGGCAGGTGAAATCGAGCCGCGCAGCTTCATCGTCTCAGATGCATAATGTACAATGTAACTGTAGCTGTGACGTCGAGATTAAATCTCTCCGGGATACAGTAGCTATGTTGTCAGCAGACGTAGTATTACTGAAACAAAATCGGGCGGCGGACCAGGCACGTGTTTCACAAATGAAAACTATAAATCATACAGTTACACATATAAAGGCGGATATTAGCCGTTTAAAAGAACACGTGACTATGTCATTTAATGACACCAAAATGTATATAGAACGGTTCCAATCGGAGAAAAGCAACGGCATTACAAGTTTAAGAAGCGAAACAAAGTGTTTGTCTGAAAAACTAAAAAACTGCGAGGAAACACTAGATAACTTAAATTTATCAGAACTGAGACTTCCGAAATCTAAAAATAGGGGTAAAAGACAAAATAAAGGTGCGGCAGTGGTGACTGATGATACGGATTCACATGCGGTGTCCGCGTGTGCCTCCCTGTCGCCAGACATCACTGTCAGTGTAGAACAACCAGGGCCAAACGCCGCTACAAGTAATAACATTGATCATGATATTGATATGAACATGGATAGTGGTGGTACATGTACCAGAGTGGTTACGGATTCTTGTGGTACGGGCGCGATGCAGGCATCATCGTATTATACTGCTTCGCGTTGTGGGGCTGGTCAAGGTCTAGGTGGTGGCTTCATCGTGTCCCCTACTTGCAGGGAACCCGGGACCAGTACTGGTAACGAGATGGTGAACTTTTCACCAAACTTAGTGAAGGCGCCGTCACAGACGGCGGGGCAAGCGGATATTGTGACGACTGAATCTGGCGTGGCCAATGACACTACGCGTCGTACCTCATCATCACACTGGCAATCGTCGGGTGGTGGTGCGGTGCTCCAGCGCGGGGTCTCAATGTCTACATCCGAATCAGAGAGTCATAGAGGTGTTGATCAGTGTGAAGGCAACAACAAGCCTAGTCTAGGAGCCAGTAGTGACATCCAGGTAGCAGACACACGTGGTTCACCGTATTGTCCTCCACCAACCAATAACAGTTGTCTCACAGAGCAACGTGTTAGTATGCGTAATGAGGATATTAGTTCTGAACGATCACAATCGTCTAATTCGTCCACAGTAGTAAACACATCAGTGATATATCAGTCAGGTAGCGACATGCATGTACGTGAAGATACAGACACACACGATAATAACGCCAACTCGCGCGCTCGGTCTAGGTCTCGCAACCTCCTGTCAATTAGTGAAGTTGGTGAAAATTCCACTGTGGAATCTGATACTAATATACCAGTTATGGTATCCAATACGCGTTCTCGTAATAAACAAGGACCAGTCAGCCAGTCATACAATCGGTACAACTCCCTGCGGCGGAATGATAACACAAATTCGCGTCAATCTCGTCCGCAATATGGCATGCGTAGGTACACCGGGGCACCATCACGTAACGAGAATGGGTCGGGATTAGGCAGCGGACACCTACCATATACACAACACCGGGCTGGGGATGATCATAGGGTAACATTCGCGCGTAATAGTAATACAGTTGATGTAGGTCAGAATGGCCCACAATATACCCAGCTGAGCAGTGGAGTCAAAATGAGTTTGGTCAACCTTCCACAAGTAATAGTAATGTCAGTGAAGTAGGTCACGGTGGCCAACAAACTATACAACAGGAGCGGCAATGTGATTTTGGTGAAACTTCCACAAGAAATGGTAATGTAAGTGAAGTAGGGCATGGTGGTCGTAAACATACCCAGCACTGGGGTAAAGGTGATTATAGGGAAACTTCCACAAACAGTAGTAATGTACGGGAAGGTGGGTTCGATGGTCCACATGCTACCCAGCACCGGGGTCAAGGTGATTATAGAGAAACTTCCACAAATAGTAGTAATGCACGGGAAGTTGGGTTCGGTGGTCCACATGCTACACAACACTGGGGTCAAGGTGACTATAGGGAAACTTCCATAAATAATAGTAATGCACGGGAAGTTGGGTTCGGGGGTCCACATGCTACAGAACACTGGGGTCAAGGTGATTATGGGGAAACTGCAACAAATAATAATGATGCACGGGAAGCAGGTCAGTCTATCCAAGTTGGAGAGCAGGCGGAGTATGATGGTGACGACGCCATTTTCGCCTATATTCGCAGGAAACCAAAGCGGTTTTATATTGGCGGCTTTAAACCGGGTATAACTGAAAATATGATATATAGGTATGTTCAACAACGAGGCGCAACGCCGACGATGGTTCGTATCTTTCCCATGCGCAGAAAATACGGTGTAGTTATCAGACTAAATGTCGAAGCAGACGAGAACGCCCACCTGTTAGAGTCCCCTAATTTTTGGCCCAGAAAAATCGTGTGTCGGCCCTGGCTGTCGCGTATACAGTACACGGCAAACATGAACAATCAAAGTGATAATTATGGTATCGAAAACAGATACCATATGGAGACTAATGATAATGTTGAGTAATTCTCAAAAAAGAATATTGTCGTATTTCCTATCATTCCGTTCATGGCCAATATCTAGAGCAATGCAGCATCAGAAGAGTCAAGTAGTACTACATGTAAAATAATGACATGGAATGCCACCGGTATTATGTCAAGCAGTTCATATTTATGCGATGTACTGACTAACGAGTCAGTTGATGTGTGCGGGGTGTCAGAGCACTGGTTATTTGAGTATAATATTCATTTTATGAATGGCATTAACAGTAATTATATTTCTATTGCAAAATCAGACTCTGATTTGAGTACACCAAGTTGCAGGCGGATTGGAAAAGGGGGTGTTGGATTGTTATGGAAGCGACAATACGATGCATGCATTACTCCGATCGATATTGACGATGACAGAATCATAGGCATACAGTTTGAGGTGTCCAAGTCGGTTTACATGTACATATTCCAGATTTATCTCCCTTGTAGTAATCACCCAATTAGTACATATCGGGACTACTTGGATAGTATCCATGCATTAGTGTGTATGTATAAGGAAAGGGGAGTCGTGATCATGATGGGGGATTATAATGCACACCTGAACGGGTCATGTTTTATTAAACCTCTGGATTCTAGAGGTCGTGATCTATCAAACTTTTTGGTGGTAAACAATTTAGTATCTGTCAATACATTAGATGTGTGTGTCGGTGCAGAGTCCACATTTGTTTCCTATGACGAGTCCTATGAATCGCTGATAGACCATATAGTGATTGGCGCTGAGAGACTGGATACAGTAGTGAAGTGCCAAATACTGGACGACAGTGCCCTGAATGTATCGCGACATCGCCCCGTTCTGTGTGTTGTGTCACTCCCAGCCCCTTCGATGTCTGATTTAAATAGTGACGGTTCTTCACCGCAAACAAACTGGAATAAGGCTTCAGATTATCAACTGTGGCAGTACCGCGAAGTACTTACAGAAATGATGCGCGAACGACTAACGTTCCCACTGGACTGTGTCTCTAACCAGGAAGTAGATATGGTGTATAACACACTTGTGCAGTGTATGTGTGCGAGCAGCGACGTCACAATTCCAAAATCCAAGTTTAAATATTTTCTAAAACCATATTGGAATAGAGACTTAACAGTGTTACATAATGAAATGAAAACATTGCGGAATCTGTGGATCGGTATTGGAAGGCCAAGGGGTAGAGAACATGAATCATTTCAGAACTACAAAGATGCTAAACGCAATTTTAGAGCGGCCCACCGTAGATGTGTGGAAGTGTATGAACAGACTTTACTCAGTGAAATAGACACCGCTGCTGAGCTGGATTCTAGACAGTTTTGGAAGTTATTTAACAGCCGTCGGAAACAGAGCTGTACATCACCCGGTGCTGAAATTAAATTTGATGATGTGACTTGTAGGGATTCCGAATCCATTGCCTTGAATTGGGGAAATTACTTCGAAAAACTGTACACGCCGCAAGATGAAGTTAGATATGACGCGGATCACAGCATATTTATTGGAAATGAAATTAACCAATACAAAATTAACATCCTAAATGAAAATATGGACTCGTCGGTGCCAGTCGCTATTATAACGCCAGAGGAGGTGCGGTCAGCTGTGAAATTATGTAAACGGGGGAAGGCAGGTGCCGATGACAACGTAGTGTATGAACACATTATTCATGGTGGTGATTACCTGTGTACAATTTTGGCAGATTTTTATACAAATATGATAAAACTTTCACATACACCAGCGGACATGAAACAAGGAATCATTATAACTCTGCACAAAGGAGGGAGAAAACGGAAGGACGATCCCAACAACTACAGAGGGATCACATTAAGCTCCTGCTTATTAAAGTTATACGAGAGGCTATTACTTCATCGGATTCACAACGCGGATTCGGACCAGATTTCGGCACTGCAAGGTGGGTTTCAGAAAGGATTTAGTTGTGTCATGACGTCATACCTTCTTAGAGAGTGTATGTCGTACGCCAAAGAACAAGGGAGTAAATTATATGTATGCTTCCTAGATACACAGAAAGCTTTTGATAAAGTGTGGCATGACGGTTTGTTTTTTAAGTTAAGAGAGTTGGGAATAAATTCAGCAGAGTTCAAAGCAATAATGGATATGTATGACGGCATGAATAGTTGTGTTAGGTATAAGAACTTTAGATCTCACAGTTTTAAAGTGTTACAGGGAACAAGACAAGGAGGGGTTATCTCCCCATTTTTCTATTTAATTTACATAGACAGTTTACTACGAGAATTAGAAATCAGCAATCGCGGTGTTGTGTTATATGAAAATAATTGTAGCTCACCTACAGTGGCCGATGACATGGTTCTAGTGTCGTATTCGAAATCTGGACTACAACACATGATGGATATATGCTACAGGTATTCATGTAAGTGGCGGTACAAATACAACGGTAGCAAGTGTAGCGTAATAGTGTTTCATGAATCAAAAAATGATTACGTAACCAGTAATCGTCAGTGGAATTTAGGAAATGACAGTGTTGAAGAAGCTGTAAATTACACGCATCTTGGAATAATTTGCAATAAATATTTGGACTCTAAACAAAATGTAATGGATGCGGCTGTGAAAATTAGGGCGACATTTATGTGTTTAATTAATAGTGGTATACACAAACAGGGACTCCACCCAATGACCGCCAAGAAAATATATGAACGTATTGTGTTGCCTAAAGCGTTATATGGCTGCGAGTTATGGAACAATATATTACCAGCAGATACAATGTTGTTGGAACGTGCGCATCGAATGTGTATTAAGTATATACAAGGATTACCAAAACGTACTAGAACGGACATTGCTGTGAGCTTACTAGGATCATATTCGCTGGAAGCTGAAATCGATCGTTCCAAACTGAGATTCCTGGGCCAACTTATAGCCATATCCACTGACAGGATCGTAAAACGTGTTTTTGTGAACAGGCTCATCGCATATCTAACCAGCCCATCGGCATCTCATGGCTTTATTTCGGACATCTATCGCATTCTATTAAAGTATGGGTTGTTAGACTATCTGATCCAATTCAAGGAAGCAGGTATGTTCCCTACAAAAGCAGCTTGGAAAATAATGGTTAACACTAACATTCACGAACATGAGATCAGTCTATGGAATTCGCGTACTGATGTCGATACTGAGTTGACACGTTTCAAGGACATTCACCAATCACTTGAGATATTTGGCCTATGGAAATTGTCAGTCGGTAACTCCAAAGTGACATCAAGCTGTAAATCGGCAGTATACCTAATTGCGAAGATGTATTCAGATACGAGGGCTATTAATTGTGGCAAATGTGGACTCTGCACCGATAACATAATTGTACATTACATATATTTCTGTACCCACTCTGAAAACTTAAGACATGTCTTGTGGCGGCAAATCATAGACAAATGTGGTATGCATGTGTTTAATCAGTTTACAGAGCTAAGTATTGAGAGACAAATTCATGTGATATGTAGCGCTTCACACCTATTGGAGATTACACCAGCCGAAATGGACAAGTTGACATACATTGGTATCGAGTACCTACATAGGGTAAAACAGTTGTTTCGTGTACCAACTTTTACTTGAATCATTACAGTCACATGTCTTATGTAGGTTTGTTCCACATGTTATGATATCATTGTGTACATGGCAGCCATGATGTAACGCTGCAGATTGTTTAGTCAGTACTGTGTGTACATGTGCATGTATATTATGTGTAGATACTTGTACATATGTATGCAATTGTATTTGTTGTTGTGCAGATGTAAGTCTTAATTCACAAACTGTGACTGTTGTCACAGGATGTTAATTAAGCCATACATAGCATACCATATGGTGGCGTCCTTCCAGACAGGACACCGTGGTTGTTACGATATATTGTGTCCTGTCTGACAGGCTTCCACCCTATGCCTTGTACATGTCCATTTTGTTCTCATACCATTTAGTATTTCACATTCATCGTTTTGTTCCTTGTACTCTCCTTTGTGGAGGATAATAAAGATACTACTACTACGGTGGTATAGATGTGACATTTGCAACATTTATTTTATCTCGCAGCCACGACTTAGTATGTCGTGGCCACGAGTTAGTATGTCGTGACCACGAGATGGCGCTGTCGTTCCCAAGACGGTTTAATCCTGATTGTCCCACATTTGAGTGTCCAGTAGTCCTGATTGTCCCACATTTGGTTTGTACAGGTAACTGGATTTTGCAGATTTCAGGCTATAGTCTTTTTCAATAAAGTAACATTGTATGCCAGTTATACTTGTATATATGTAAATAT
>JBEVXV010001030.1:0-5860 GCA_040505915.1 Sedimenticola sp.
TGTTTATTCAATGATGAAGGCCACTGGCCCATAACATGTAACATATATACAGTATACTGGTGAACGTCGGTTATAATGTATCACGTCTTTTTAACATGTAATAAATGTAAGAAGAAACTGATTTAGCAGTAAATTGATTTTCGGAACTGAGGATTCTGTAGAAATCGTCCAAAGACCTGGTGGAATACAGATGGCTAGGAAGATGTTGCTGCCTTAAATCGTGATAAAAACTACATTCGAAAAACGCATGATATTCGTCTTCTAAGACGTCTATATTATTATGTATTTGGCAATATGGACAAATGCGTAATTCCCTCTGTATTCCCACATGTCTTCCGACCTCTATATTTAGCTTGTGGTTGGAACATCTGAATTTTGCCAAAGCTTTCCTTAAATGGAATGGTAATGTACATGTGAGATATGTTTCTACATTCAGTAAGGTTTTGAAGTGCCTATAGTGAAAACATTTACTAGACATTTGTACTTCATTATGCCAATTTTGTTTGGCGCTGTCTATAACACGTTGTTCAAATTGATTAATGAACAAAACAGAGTCCCCTACATCCTGGGAAATCCAGACAAATCCGAAGCCGTGCATATAAAGTAGATTTTTAATGTGACT
Organism: Sedimenticola sp.; assembly: GCA_040505915.1. Taxonomy (GTDB): domain Bacteria; phylum Pseudomonadota; class Gammaproteobacteria; order Chromatiales; family Chromatiaceae; genus Vondammii. The sequence continues at coordinate 623 of JBEVXV010001030.1, forward strand.
CGCCCAATTTACTCGGCCTATGTCATCTTGAGATTTTAACATGAGATAACAGTTTCGTGGGTATCGATAATTGGGCATTTGTAATAGTCGGCACCAATATTTAACACATTTGACAAAATATGTAGTGTAGAGGGGATGTCTGCCACATTCACCTAAAGCCATGCAGTTGTTAACATTTCGATATACCCCAAGAAATTGTTTGCAAAAACTAGTATGCACGGATTCTATTTGTTCTGCGATTTCGTAGCCCCAAAGTTCGGCACCATAGCAAAGGACGGGTTTTACCATCGTATCAAACAATCTGAACATGTCGAGATAATCAAAGTTTCCAAAATGTCGCTGATAAGTTGAAATTGACATAATCGATTTTTTAGCTTGTGCCGTCAATGTGTCCTTAGCTCGTGTCCAAATCAATTTTGGCGTAAACAAGATTCCGAGATACTTATAAAATGAAACGGTTTCTATTGGCGTGTTATTATATGACCATGTTTCGTAGGAGCGAAGAACGCCGCCATTTCGAAATACTATGATTTTTGTTTTATTCGTGTTGACTTGCATTCCAGTTTGCTGACAGAATTCATGAATTACATTTATTTGTTGTTGTAATTTTATGACTGTTTCTGCGCCATTTGCTATATCGTCCGCGAACATAAGATTCAATATATCGGGTATGTTATTTGTTACAAATATTCCAGATCGACATTTTTCTCTAAGGAGTGTCGCGAGATCGTTAATAAAGAGAGAAAAAAGTAGAGGGCTGCTCACACACCCTTGACGCGTTCCGATGTTGCAACAAAAATAATCGGTTAATCCGTCCTCTGACCTAACACATGCCGATAAGCTTCGATACATGGATATTAAAGCCCTTAAATATTTACCCCCTATTCCCTTTGCTTGGAGACTTTCCCAGAGTTTGTCATGCTGTATCCTGTCAAAAGCTTTGGAAAAGTCAACATATAAACAATAAAACCGCCCTCCCTGCTTAGATAAATATTTCTGTACCAATGCTTGGAGTGTGAACATATTGTCAATTGTTGAGTAACCTGCTCTGAAGCCTGCCTGAGATTCGTCGATTTTATTGTGATCATTAGCCCATTTGGTTAGCCGCCTATTCATTGCAGAAGCAAAAATTTTACTCATAGTGTTAATTAGCGATATGGCGCGGTAGTTGTTAGGATCATTCCGTGAGCCCTGTTTGTGAATTGGACAAATTATAGACTGTCCCCAAGTCTTAGGAAATATTCCGGTGTCGAAAATAGAATTGAATATTGCTGTCAGGAATGGTACAGATTCGTTGCATGTATGTTTGTAAAATTCCGCCCCTATACCGTCAGGTCCTGCACTTTTGCCTACTTTTAAGCTGTTAATTATAGAGATCACTTCCGGTTCCGTGAATGGATCGTTCAATGGTTGCGCGTCCGCATCTGCTTCAGTATTATAATCGATATCAGAGTCGGTGAATGAAAATAACTTTCTAAAGTATTCTAACCAGTCACGTGACGTTATATTTGTGTTAGGTTGCTGTCGGTGTTCATAAGACATTTTGATCGTCTTCCAAAATCGGGCGGGATTGTTTCGCGTAGATACAAGAATGCGCCTTTGTTCCGTTTCGTACGATAAACGTTTGGTTTTGCACAACTGTTTAAATTGATTTCGGTAGGTTGTATATTCTAAAAGATCCGCGTGACTGTCTGTTAAGCGAAATTTTCGTAGTAATGTGTTTTTCCGTGATTTCATTGAATCGCATTCAACATCCCACCATTTTGCGTTACGTTTAGTATCATTTATGGCTCTCGGCAGCCGGCTACAACTGCGCATGCACTCAGCCGCTGATTGGTATATTTCTGTGAGTGCATTTACTCCCGACTCTACGTTTGAATGTATCATTTCAAAAAGTTCATTTCGCTTTTGTCGCATGATATTGGAAATATTGGTTAAAAACGTAGCTGAACGCGGTACCGACCAGTTATAGTTAACATATTCCGCACCGACTTGATGTAAATGTGGATCATTTCGTGAGTAAGTGTGTACGTCAGTTTTCATGTGAAAATGTAAGTTACAAAATAAAGGAAAATGGTCTGATTCGCAGCGGTCCTCTATTCGAAATGTATTTATCGATTCAAATAGCTCAGTCGATACGATGTTGTAGTCTACCAGGCTACACCCGTCATTCGCTGTACAAGTAAATTCCCCATGACGATCCCCATTGGTTCTACCATTAAGCATATGTACATTCAGTAAACGGCATAATTCTACAAGCGATCGGCCAAACGAGTTGTATCTAATTCTATCTTTAGTCTGCCTTGGAATATCAAAAGTGTCACCGTCGTAAGATACATTTCCAAAAATATGGTCAAGATTATCATCTGGTATGTAGTCTAATAAATCTTTGCATCTTGCATTGCAGTCGCCCGCAATGAACAACGAACAGTTTGGATACTCAGCACGTACGGTGACCAGACTTTGTTCTAATAATTTTACACCATTTTTCTCTTCACTATCATTGTAAATTGTAGACCCTTCTGGTGATATATATGTAAAACACATGATTATATCTTTAGTATGAATATGAGATGTACGAAAATGTAAGAAAACACAGTTTTTAATTTCCTGAAAAATTTGTGAAACAGATACTAAATCAGTTAATGAGTCTTTAATAAACACGGAGATTCCACCACTATTACGCAAGCTACACGACTTTTGTCTGACGTAATCATAATATGTGTAGCCTGGTAATAAGCCAACAAATTCTCCTTTAAAATCCGACCATGTTTCGTTCAGTCCTATTATATCAAATGATTGTAGGTATTGCAGCATATCAATATTGTTTATATGTTTTTTGAGACCTTGTACATTCCACGTCAAAACAGTAATGTTTACATCGCTATAAATACAGTCATACACATTACGCCTGTCGCTATTTATAGAGTCAGAATTTCCAGGTTCAATAGGAGGACCTCGGCCGTGTCCCTATAGAAGTATATCGGATGACGCCCCGCCGCCGGGTTCAGTATCTGTATCGTTGTCACTCGCGGTCGGTGGTTCCTGTGTTGGCATCTGGGAAAATGTTTGAGTTTGTGCACGGGGAGGACGATAGCTAGTTTCACCAACGCATTTAGCTTTTTGCGAAACTTCGTCATATTTGTAGATTTTATTGTCGATGAACAATTTGTCAAATTTCAAGGATGCTCGTTGTCCACTGCTTCGCGCGCTCATAAGTTTTTCGCCTAGAACTCGCCTGGCCTGCCGCACCCGCGGTGTAAAGTCCTCGGCTACTCGGTACTGGGAACGGCCAGCAAGCGTAAGTCGGGCACTATTTATCACGGTCTCACGATCCTTAAATTTGGTAAATTTTGCAATAATAGGTCCATCATTTCTGTTACCGGATAGCCGAAGTCTGTGGACTCGTTCTAGGTCGAAGGTTTCGCCGGCTGCTATTCCGAGTTCGTCGCATATGAAATTGCGAACCTTATGTTCGCTTGTGTCCCAGCTTTCGTTGACACCCCCTTTGAGTCCGTGGAAGATAAGGTTATTTCTCCTGGATTGGCCTTCTATGTTGTCGATATGATTTGCTAGGTCTTTTACTTTAGTACCGAGTGCTTCATTTTGTTGTTTCAGTGACTCGTTTTCAGATTTCAAGAACTCACACGTGTCTGAAATTGTGTCGACTTTCGAGTTTAATGTTTTGAGGTTTTCTTTGATTTCACCCATGTTTTTATTCATATCATCTCTCATACAGGTCAACAAGTGGGCCACATTGACTTCGTCATATGATTGATCACTAAGGGCATGTGTCTGAGTGTGCGATATTCGTATGTCGCCAGATTCGTCTGCGTCCAATAGTGACTGGCTGGATGCAAGAGACGTACGCTGTCCCTTCCGGGTAGATGTTGATCTGGTACTGCCCCGCCCTGTAGGCCCCGGGTTTTGTTCTACACCACCAATGATCAGAAGTATACCGATGCATAACGAAAGCCTGATCAATTTTGACGCACTCAACGTTAACGACTTGCAGCGGAATTTGTCTTTTGGACCAGGCATTACAAATGTTCCGATCCGACACCTCCAAACTGTGACGCAAATACCCATGGCTAACGTCTAAGCGGGATAACCAATTAAAGGTTGAGATAGTCTATACGCAATTGTCTCTCTTGTCCCAGTATTGTTATAATCACCTGCGCGCAGTAGACCGTGACAATCTCGCAAACATAATCCCTCTACAGGTAAGTAGGTAGTATTCATATATTGCGCCGCGTACCACAAAGACCCTACGGGCATGTTAGTGGACAATGCATGTCACTGCATTAGTACATGTATGTCTATTTATAGAACGAGATATCGGATATATAGTGATATACAAAATATTATTGTTCCAAAATTAAGATATTTTACCGTGTTTTCATTTAATATCCAGTCCAACATCCACTGAAACACACACTAATACACTATATTTGAAGTTGTCAGCTCGTAAATCCATGTATTTGAATAAATAATTTAGAAAATGTGTTCAGCAAATTCACTTGCACGTCACCTGTAACTCAACCGACATAGTCTTGTCAACCAGCGCAAGGCCATTTGTAGCTATCGTTGGCCGTGAATTTATGAAATAATTTCACCATGTCAGCTCGAACTCTTCTGTACTGTAGTGACGGGATTCCTAGGGACTTCAGCCTTTCTGGTTTTATGTCTTATGTTCTTGATCAGTCGTGTGGCACGTCACTGAATGTTTTCTATGGGGATGGCATCTTTTTTATATATAACTGACCAAACATTTGATGCGTATTCCAGGTGTGGTCTCACAAGTGCCTTGTAAAGATTCAGGAACACGTCTTTATCTATGTATTTGAATGTTCTCTTAATGACTCCGAGTATTCTGTTTGCTTTCTTCACCACTGTTTGGATGTGGGAAACGAATTTGAGATTTTTGTCCATCACAACTCCTAGGTCTTTTTCTTCGTTAACCTCTTGGATTGTAGTTTCTACATCTCCGATTTTCATATAATATTTTGAAAATTGCTGATCCTTACCGAGGTGCATATGTTTACATTTAGCTCTGTTGAATTTCAGTTGCCATTTCTCTGACCATTTTTGTAAGTTATTAATGTCATTTTGTAAGTTCGCTGCCTCTTGAATGGTATTTACTCTAGCATAGATTTTCGCGTCGTCAGCAAACATTTTGACTATGTTTTTCACTATCTCTGGCATATCGTTTATGAAGATTAAAAAGAGTGTTGGGCC
>JBEVXV010001031.1:0-2609 GCA_040505915.1 Sedimenticola sp.
CCAATCCCGGCGGCCAGGTTATTGGCGCAATAGAACCCCCACATAACGATTGAACCAGCCCGGACGTATGAAGCAACGGGACTGCTTGCGCTACTATACAACCCAATCTTCCGGAAAACGCTGCTTCAAACTACCCCCAAGCCCGGATACTTCAGCAATCCTCATTACATGAACTCCCGCCTCCACGAATCCGCGCCGCTAACTACCCGCGTTGCCAACCGGAAAGCCGTACCTAGCCCCACGGCGATTGGCCCTCATTTTTCTTAACCCAGACCCCTGTTCTTGGTGTCTGCCAGTGTGTTCGGTCTGTTCACAGCATTACTACCGCCAGAGTTTGGTGTGTTAGGGCGTGAATGCCCCTTCTTGAAGCGGGGAAATTGATTGACTTTGTGGGTTGAAATTCCTATCCTTTTTAGCAAAAACAAAGGGATACGATTTCCGTTCTTTTCTGTGCGCCACTCACGCGCCACTCACGCTCCAATAAGCAAATGCTTATAGATTAAATCAGCGCGGAGTTTCACTGGTTTTTTCCAGTGTGTCTTGGAGCCGCTTGCTTTCCTGTCTGGCTTCTTCCAATAGAGCTTTCCAATCATCTGGTGGGTGACCACTCTCGATCATACGACGAAAAATACGATAGGCATCTGTATTGCTTCCATAAGCTCGCTTTGTATTATCATCATTGACCCATGCATAGATGATGATCTTGCTCTCCTGGTGATACCGGAAAAACAGCCGGTACTGCTGGAAGAATTTGGCACGGAACCAGTGCTTGTGTTCGTCACCCAAAGTGGAACCCTGGCGATAATCCGTTCGGGCCGGATCCTGGGGTATGATCTCGAACGCTAGTTTAGCGATGGCGGCAAGCTGCTTGGTAGCATTCTTCCTGCTATAGCCCTTCGGGTCTTTCCGACGCAGGCGTTCTACTTTTTGTAGGAGAGCTTCCAACTGCTCGAGAAAGAGTGAGTGAGCGAAGATGGTCCAGCCATTAATGACCAAGGGTCTACCGGTAGCCAACCTTAGTTTTCCTCGTCCTGATCCTCATCAGGGAGTGGTGACTCGAGGTCAATTTCAACATCGCCAACCAATGATTGCACTCGCTCAGCCAGGTCGGCACTCAGAGCATGCACATGCTGAGGGTGCTTTGCGATATCTTTGGCAAGAAACCCAAGAAATTGTCCGAGGAGCGGGTCAGCCTCAGAGTCGTTGGCACGGGTCAGCACGACCTTTCCATCGGGTTGAAGAGAGAAGCAGATTTTGTCACGTTTTCCGAGGTGCAGAGCGCGGCGCACGGTTTCAGGCACCGTTGTCTGATAGCGGTCGGTGAGAGTTGATTCCACAGTTAGTGTCGCGGCCATTGTGACCTCCAAAACAGTATTGATTGCCTATATTGAAAGGTAATGCGATTGCATTACCTTGTCAAGTATATCTGGGGTCTACATTTTTGTTGGTGGAGCGGACTGGCCAAAACCTGACACAAAAACATGCTGGTGTTTTTCTTCAGCCTGCTCTACCCATCGACCAGGGAAGGGTATCCCTCATTCTAAGTATTTCAGCAGTTTCAGCGTTGATGTTGAAACATTAGCACTAAGCTAATCATGCGGGCAAAAAAGAATATTTAGCAAAGCGATAAATCTATCATTTCCCCTCTTGATCGATATTCATACAGATCAATTACACTTCCTCTCCCTTGAATACGACCACACCACAGATTGTGGCGGCGGTATCGACTTCGATAATACGCCTAGGCCAGTCTGGGTTAAGCGCTTTCAAGTATTTCTTATCACCTTCAATAATCAGTTGTGTGAAGGTGGCCTCATTGGGTTCTACAATCTGAACGACGATGTATTTGCCGTGCAGTGGAATGGCGTTGGAATCCACAAAGATCAGGTCACCTTCGTGGAATTTAGGTTCCATGCTGACGCCGTGAACGCGCAATACAAAGGTTTCCTCGCTGCAACTGATCGGGCAGGGATATAACTCGCTTCCGTATTCCGGTACGTAGCTTTCAGCAATCTCAGACCAGTCTCCAGCCTGTACCCATGATATGAGTGGATGCAGGCCTCGAATCAATCGACAGGAACGACAGGGATGTCCGTCTGTGCGGCACAGCATCAGCAAAACTCACCCCCCGAACCCCGCGTATACCGGTGCCGCCAACCGCAGCGCACGGCCGCCTACCAGGCGGTGCAGCACCACCTGGAGAGCTGGCTGGCCCAGCAGCGGGAGGCCCGTCCGGATGATGATCCGATCCCACAGTACGTAGAGCGGGATCTGAGAAAATTCCTGGAGTGCGGCATCCTGGCGTATGGCTTTGCCTACATGGATGTAGGTACTTAGCGTGAGCAGGAGCGGAAGCTGTGCCCGTGCCTATTGCGATGAGTGCGACGAAGATTTTCTGATCGCCTACTCCTGTAAGGGACGGGGCGACTGCCCCTCCTGTAACACCAAACGTATGGCGGAGACGGCGGCACACTGGGTAGATTATCTCTTCCCACAGGTACCGGTACGGCAGTGGGTAATCAGCCTGCCCAAGCGGCTGCGCTACTTATGTACAGGATGTACGGTATGCCACGGGTGCATGGATGCACAGGAGTGGCGATGATACAGGA
>JBEVXV010001032.1:0-3721 GCA_040505915.1 Sedimenticola sp.
TTCATGACAATTTAACTTCAGGGATAAAAGAATTCATACCTACAAAAATTGCATCTACTAAAAATAAACTTCCATATATTAATGCTGATCTAAAACGACTTTACAGAAAACGGGACAAAGCATATAGGAAACACAAAAAATCTGGACTCTCAAATGACAAAAAAACTTATTTGGACCTAAAGCACATGTGTCGAAAAAAAACTAAACAGGCATACCAAAACTACCTCGAAGATATCCTTAATGTCAACTCAGACATCGAACCTGACCAAAACACAAGACCGAATAATAAAAAACTATACACACTACTAAAACATTCAAAACAAGACTCTGGAGGCATTGACGCACTTAAAAGTAACAACAAACTATACCAATCTGACTATGATAAAGCCAACATTCTAAACAAACAATTCCAGTCTGTGTTTACATCTAAATCGCCCATTTCTCTATCCTCTCTCTGTAAGATGAAACTCCAGGACAAGGCCGATAGGAAGCCCGAATCACCCAATGTGCACACATATAGCCCACATGGAAAAATGCCCAACATCAAACTGGCAACAAAAGGTATTGAAAAGCTTCTGAGCAATCTGCGGCCACACAAAGCTGCCGGGCCAGACCAGCTGAGGCCAATTATACTGAAAACTGCAAGTAAAGAACTTGCCCCGATATTACAAGTCATTTTCAGTAAATCACTCAGAGAGGGCAACATACCAGAACCTTGGAAAATGGCTAATGTAGCGCCCATTTACAAAAAGGGTCCAAAAACTGATGCTGCTAACTATCGGCCTATATCCTTAACATGCATCCTCTGTAAAACCATAGAACATATTGTATCCTCTAGCATTACTGCCCACTTTACAAAATCAAATCTCTTCTATGAGCTCCAGCATGGTTTCAGAGAAAAAAGATCATGTCAATCACAACTACTCATGTTAATAGATGATCTCCTCTTAGCTATCAATCAAAAAAGCCAAGTTGACCTTATACTTTTAGATTTTAGCAAAGCCTTTGACAAGGTCAACCATGAAAAACTCATGTACAAACTACATTTCTATGGCATCAGAGACGAAACTCTTTTATGGATTAAATCTTTTCTCGATAACCGATCACAATCTGTAGTGCTAAATGGGGAACAATCTGAAACCATTGCTGTCGCCTCTGGTGTACCCCAAGGCTCGGTCCTCGGACCACTTCTCTTTCTTATATATATTAATGACCTTCCGGAACATGTATCATCTTCTAAAGTCCGCCTCTTTGCAGACGACACAGCTATCTATCTGTCTCTTACCTGTGCCTCTCACTCAGCACACCTGCAACATGACCTAAACGAACTTGATAAATGGGAATCCCTGTGGGACATGAGCTTCAACCCATCTAAATGCCAATGCATACACATCACTAAACGCAGAACTGTCATTGATACACACTATTTACTTCATAACACCCAATTGGAATCAGTAACTTCGGCAAAATATCTCGGCATTACCTTTTCAAATGACCTAACTTGGAACAACCAAATTGATAATATTACTAAAAAAGCAAATCAAACTCTAGGCTTCCTGAGGAGAAACATCAAAGTACACTCTGAACCGTTAAAATCTACCGCCTACAAAACCCTCGTTCGTCCCCAGCTGGAGTACTGCTCCTCGGTCTGGTCGCCACATACTGAAACAGCCATAAACCAGATCGAGAGCGTACAAAGACGAGCAGCCCGCTGGGTAAAACACGATTATGCCAGAACTTCGAGTGTCACTGAGATGATGTCATCACTACAGTGGAGACCCCTTGAACTCCGTCGCATTGATCAGAGACTAATCATGTTTTACAAAATTATAAACTCACTCATCGCTATACCCACCCCAGAATATGTGACTTTAAACCCAAGACCTTGCAGATCCTCACACCATTTGGCCTACCGTACAATTCAGACATCATCTGATTATTATAAATTCTCCTTCTACCCTAGAACCATCACTCACTGGAACTCTCTCCCCCCCCTCAATTGTGGCCCATCCACTACCCGAGTTCAGCTTGGCTGTGAGCCAGGCTGAACATGTCTCACCATAGTCGTCTGTCCTGTTTTTAACTGTTTTTAACCTCCTTATTTCCATATGTTCTTAGCTTTTACTCTTTTAACAGCCTGTCGGTGACACGCAAAAGTCTAGGTCCCCAATAGGGGTTTGACTATCTGGAAGATAGATAGATAGATAGACACACATGGTCCGTGATCCAATCCATGTATAGTGGTCTGACAGGAAGAGTAAAATGGTGTAACGAAGTAAGCAACGATTTCCAGATACAGCAGGGGGTCAGACAAGGCGGAATACTCTCCACGCACTTTTACAAGTCCTATATAAACAACCTTCTTCTAGACCTTGAATCACGTCATATAGGTAAACATATAGGTACGATTTTCAGTGGATGTCCCACGTGTGCGGACGATGTACTCATGTTGTCAGCGGACCCGTCTGAGCTACAAGAAATGCTAGATCATGCGGATTCGTATGCACAAGACCATCGATACAAGATCCACCCACAAAAGAGCACAATATTGCGGAGAGTCATGAATACTAACTGGCGACAAAGGGAGGTAATCTCAGAATGGAGGATGGGAAGTACAGATATGTCAGTACAAGACCAAGCTACCCACCTGGGCCTTACAAGAACCGCTGGAAAAGAAACCACCGTAAATATAGAAGAAAGAAATAAGTTGGCAAGAAGAACGCTGTATGCGCTGATGAGAACAGGAGTACACGGCGGTAATGGTATAGACCCCAAGACATCCTACAGACTCTACCAAATTTATGTACTACCAAGACTTTTATTCAGTCTAGAAACCCTACATCTTACAGCAACACAACTGCAACAGCTTGAAAGATTCCATACTAAGACGCTGAAACATTTTCAGTCCCTACCCATCAGAACCGCCACATCTGCCGTATTATTACTAGTTGGAGCACTCCCCATAGAGGCGGAAATCCACCGAAGACAGTTGAGCCTCCTCCATGCTATTGCGCGCACAAAAAACACCAAACTTAAACTTCTAATGGAACGTCAAATCATAATGAGGGAAAAGTTCAGTTTCTTCACAATAGCCTCGGAAACGTTGGACCAGTACGACCTACCAGCAATACATGATATCGACCAGTACACAAAAATGAAGTGGAAACATGTGACCAAAACTGCTGTAGCCACGTACTGGACCCGTGTGCTCACGGAGGATGCCGACCAGCGATCAACCCTCACATACTGTAATATTCCGAGTCTTGAAATAGGAAGTACACATCCAGTCTGGGATACTGTAAAGCCAAATACAAATGACGTAAAGATGGGAATCACCAAGGTCCGGTTACTCACAGGCACATATTTGCTACAATCCAACAGATCTAAGTTTAACAAGTATGAGGTCGACGACACATGTCCCCTCTGCAGATTAGGACCAGAGGATAGAGAGCATCTCATTACACGATGCCCAGCCCTGGCACAGTGCAGATTGAAAGGGCTGAGAGAAATCAGGAATATCATCAGTACCAAATGCGGGGAAGACACATGGTCCAAGCTAACTTCTAAACATATCATAACTGCCTTGATTATCGACTGCACGACTCTGGCGAGGAAAGGAATACTACCAGACAGCCGGGAAATGCTCTCGGAAATTGAAGTCTCATCAAGAATCATGTGCCACAAATTGCACGTCAGACGCCTGTTCGAACAAAGAAAACTA
>JBEVXV010001033.1:0-4150 GCA_040505915.1 Sedimenticola sp.
AGAAATAAGATAAATTATCATCAAATACTCCCCTTATATTTTCCTCTGTTGACTATTCCCTGTTCATTTTCAGACTGGTACATTTACATGTAGGAGATAGTGTATAGTCCTCGCCGGGCCTTGTAGTCGAGTCGAATTTAAGGTTAACCTTGCAGTATGGTACTACTAACGTTTTTTGATTGATTTTGTTAGTTCATGATGTGGACAATCGGAAACTGAATGATGCCACGCTGGCATCATTGAGCAATTTTCAGAATTCAAGATGGCGTCCAAGATGGCGGCCAAAATGGGATAAAATATTTTATTTGTCCATAAAAGCTGATTTTCAACGAAAATATTCGTGATTCAATTGCGACAACATAGCAAAACTAGAATAAATTAATTTTCAATTTTGTAAGGCATTCAGATAAAATCCAAGATGGCCGCCAAAAGTTACAGAATTCCATCGAAGCGTTTTCGCAATTAAACAAAACTGTTACAACAGCGCGTAAATATTATTCCAATCGTGTGTCTCAATTCAAATTCCCTCATTCCCTGTCCCTACTATGATAAAATTGCGTCTGGGACTGAACTGGACACATGCAATAAAATCGCGCATGCAACCTTGTTCGGCTGTAGAGTGCAACGTTTTTTTTTCTGGTAGTCGTATTCAGTGATCATTTCGTGATTATTATTGGTAAATTTGCTAGCCGTGTTCGGCTGGAGAGTATCATGGATCGCTAAGTACAGGTCTCCTCGCTAATTTGTTAGTGTCTTGTCTGGGTATCTTGTTGTCTATTATAGTTTCACTCATTTGTATATACAATGGTTGATGTATGTATCAGTTTCAATATTTGCCGTGTGGAGATTTTGTTGCTTTACCCATGTCACTTAAAACTTTTCTCATAAAAAAGCAACTCCACACGATGTATATGGCAATTGTGATATACAAACATTCCCACCGATCACATGCATTATTACTCGTGACCGTCGTCCTCATTGTCACTATCCGAGTCAGTCCCATCAGCCTTTTTGTGAGGATTGTTGCAGCTCTCCAATGACATGCACTTACAGAATGAAGTACAAGACACCGCTGCTCCATGGCATGATCAGCTACTTCTTGAGCAAGCATTCTGTGCACTACATCCACAGGCAACAACTTTCATAAGTTCTGGCGGAGCAACCTCAGACACACCCGTGGATGTAATGGGCACCCCATTAGTAACAACCCAGCCATACAGTGATATGTCGACATTGGTCGGTTCCAGTTGATCTGCTGCTTTCCAGATCAAGGTTTGCAAATGAGCCCGTTTGATGTGCTCATTCAGTGCATAGTCTGTCGGTGGTAATGTCTTGATTTTTGGAGTGTCCCTCTTACTCATGAACATGGTGTGTCGTAATTGGTTCATGGACGTATGAGTCTGTTTTTCCTTGTACATCCTGCCTACAAACCTATGACCAGCTGTGATAATTTCGTCCATAAGTGATGTGCGTTCCCCAATTAACTCCAGACTAACATCATGTTTCATCATGACTGCAACCGCTGACAGCTTTCCTTTGCCGAACAGGTAGCTAACAGTGTCACACCCCGTCAGTGCATGTGTAGCAAGCAGTTGGGCTGACTTGGGACCAAGCTGTGTAGCGCTGGCGTTGATGTCAATGAGTCTTCCATCAGACTTTTTCATCGTCAAGTGTGCAGTGCACTGCCACTTCCAACAGAAAAACACAAGCAATGCAAACACGTCTGTGTCATCCGATACTACTTGTATGTGTTGGTATTTCTGGTTAACAAGAGACATGACATAGCTGATGATGATGCAATCTGCTTCTTCGTGTTTGTACACAGAGTCTTCCCCAACCATAGTCAGCTTTTTGGAAGTTTTCTCTGTGCAAAACACTTTTATCAGTGACCTCTTGTTATGTGAACTTTTCATGATTGTATCCCTGGCAGGTAAGGTTGTCTCGAGAGTGAGATTGACAGTGGGACAGACACTCGATCCTGTTCGCCTGAGTCGCTCATGTGTCTTTATAGACCCCTCTATGTATCTGTCAAACACCACTATAACGCGATGGTCCTTTTCGACGGCCCTTATGAAATTCTGATGTAGATGTTTGACTGTACCTGTCTTCGGCCAAGATATTTGATACAGAATTTCATTTCCGTCTATAACCTGCACGTCTGGCGCACTTGTTTCATCTGTCCAAACTGCAAGTTTATGCAGAATCGGTGATTTTGTGCCTTTGCGCATGCTTCCATAATCGTCAAATATAGCGGGTGGAAGTGGTGCAAGCTCGAAGCAAAGCATGCTCTCTAGTGAAACATCCCGCTTCTGTGACAATACAAGTAAACGCCCATAGAGCTTTTCCATGTCATACACCGTTCCAGCCCCTACACGTACCCCTTTCTTCATTGCTTCCATTGTCACGACCTTGGAGTGGATAGTATTGTAAAAGCCAGTGGGCAATGCCTTCTTAAATTCTGCTACCATATATTCTCCAATTGCCAGTGCATCTTGTACGTTCACGGTTTCATCAGCGACTCGACCATTAACCACATTCAACAACATGTCTGATTCTGGTTGTTCTAGTGGGTGGGGATACCGTTTCAGCTCATTGTTGATTTTCGTTCTGTCTGCTTGATCAAGTTTCTTTCGATTATGTCCCTCTTCCTTGTGTCTGTTTGTCTTTGTGTCAAATTCATCGTCATCGCGATCTTGAAACATATCATCCATAGCTTGAGACACGGTATTGCAAACATGGTATGATAGAACCCAACGCGCCATCTGCTCAGGTGACAATGTTAAGCCAACCACCCCCCCTTGGCTTTGCCATACCGAATGTATGTCTGTTCACCGAACTGATCAGAGAATACACCATTCCAACACCCATCAATGTGTCTACATACATGATGCCCCATATAAAATGGTGCAAGTGCCTCATCATCAACCTGTGTAAGAAACTCTGTCAGATGGTATGTGATATACCTAGCATAATTCCAATGGCCTGCCGCGAAGAAATAAGGCAGCATCTTTGACATGCAATGCATGTGCATGATGTAGTTGCCTTCTCGCTCTGCCCGAACAAACATGTGAGCTATCGCCACAGGGTATATGAAACAGTCGATCCATAAACGACTTGTCTTGGATGAACGAGCGGACAGAAGCACTGCTTCTATGGCCTCGTGAGTGATGTTTCCAGAGAGAACACAGTCTTTCAGAAGGCTCCCTACAACCATGCGATACCCCCTGAGTGCCTTCGGCCAAGCTTTACCATTCAACATGTTACTAACTCCTTTGTAGGCAACACTCAGTATCTCCTCCAACCCTGAACCCTTCATCAGGGTTCCAATGCATCCAAGGAATGACATCAGCGTATGCATGCCTCCTGGTCTGACCAATAGATCCTTCCATCTTACTGGGTCTGACCACTTGATCTGAATAGCCACTTTGAAGAGTTGTAGGTCGGCTACAATGTGTACGTATCTCTGACCATGCGACTTCATGAATTCTTCTATGTATAGTATACTAGAAAGAATCGTATCTGGGTGACTAGGTGGAGCATCTATCAACGGGCCATATATGTAGCTGGTCGCCTTGCTTACAAATCCGTTTGCCCGGGCTAACTGGTTCATATAACCGGACCACTCGGCAGGTGGATCGTCGTCGTCACCAGCGGTCTCAATTTTGGTCAGCCATTGAATATCAGCATTGAGTGCTTTGTTGATGTCATCAAGTTTTTGTGATACTACATCATACGGTAACCCGAAGTGATTATCTGTTGCTGGTGGCAGTGGCTTTTTGGGACCCTCGTAGCGTTTAATCACTATTGGCGATATTTCGCTGAGTTTTGCTTTATCAACGTCTGTCTTACTAAGCCTAGGTATTGTCGGTTGTAGCGTCTCCGCCTCAACAAACTCGTCGACTCCTATGAGCGGCTGTTGTGTCACCTCCACCGCTAAGGCATGTGTTTCTCTACAACCATTAGGGGTAAAAATGTTCAGGTCATAATTGTCCACCCAGGATGCAAGTTCACCCCCATTTTCATTCAGGCCTCTAAGTGTATATGGTTGCTTTCCTGTGTATATCGCTACTGATGTTCTAAATCTGAGCACCTCATCGTAAGTAACCGTGATTCCCGACTGGTGTAACAGCGACACAAGTTCTCTAGACCC
>JBEVXV010001034.1:0-1524 GCA_040505915.1 Sedimenticola sp.
CATCGAGTCGCTCGTTGGAATTGCAATTCCTGTTCCCGTGTAATAATCATTGGCTCGATATGTAGTAAAATCTCTTCTATTTTTTCCTTTTCCTCGAGTAGACACTGGATAAACTTTTCTGAGGCATTTGTACCTCGATAAATGACACAATCTTTCGTATACCTTGGATCGCTGGATACGACCTTATATCCAAAACTATGAACATCGAGATATCGTGTCGGCGTTGTGTGTGATTTGGCAGGATTAGGCATACATGTATTTACCTTTCTATTGATTGTTTCGAAATCACAGTAAATAACAAAAGGAACGCAGCTCTGTTTATGAAAGTCATCGAATTTCAGGATATTGTTAACATTCTTTGTTGGAAGCACAATTCGTTGATATGCATTCGTTGAACAATGTGGAATGTGCTGGGCTAAAAGAGCATCCTTCGTGAAGCCGTGTAAACAATATTCACAGAAGTAGTGTTTATCTTTGTGCGTTTTTGTTCTGTAGAGAAATGAGTTTAAATTTAAAATAAGACAATAGTGGCTTTTGTTTCCTTGATGAAGTAGCAACAAATTTATGTGAGTGGTCCTGCCTTTATTCTTCGTTATTTTCAGTGGGACGATCTCTTTGCCCTCGAAGCCGAATACATTCACTGAAATGTTTCTATTTTGGGACTCGAATTTATTAATTTGTTGCAATGATAACGGGTATGCAATGCCGGTCATATTAAGCTCGTGTTCATGCTGGCGATACGTTTCAACGTTGTCAGCTTCTCGTGAACTTGGATACATATGAGCAAGTATACACCACAAGAAACATTTTCTGTCGTGAGTGTTTTTGATATTCAAAATACTTCGGTTTTGTTTCAAAGTTGTTGGTAAATTTACGAACGAGGAACACGATCCTGCTAATGGGGCATACTGAGTAATATGCACTTTCAAATACTGCGCACTCTTCAAAACCCATCCCGATGATTCCCGGATAAAGTTCTCCATTCCGGCATACACCTTTTGAAATGCTTCGTGCACATCAGTGACGCTGAATGTATCATCGGTTAAACTTGTGTATGTAATGCTTCGAAAATATGGCATAGAGCTAGTTGTTTCACCGTCTTTGTTTTCTTTGTAAAGTTCAACCTGCGCAACAACATACCATTTTATTGCATGTTCCGTAAGCTTTGATTTTAGATATGTGATTATTGGCTGCTGACTTTGTGCTAAAAAATGCAGTAGATCATTTCTAGAGGGCGTATCTCGTGGATAAAATACTTTATCCTCCGCAGCCCCATTTAATGCTCTTGTGACGTTGCGTGCCCCACCAAACTGCCCATCAGTGGTATTCTTTTTATAATTACCAGAATACGATCCTTTTCCACATATTTTCTCATGACGTTGTAGGCAATCACTTCGAGTGAAGCGAGTACCACATAGCTCACAATTAAGCTCTCGATTTCCATGTGATGATAGTTCATGCCGAAAACGATTTGAACGAGTAGAAAATGTTTTGAAACAAGATCCGCAATGGAAGCGCTCGCTA
>JBEVXV010001034.1:1624-4328 GCA_040505915.1 Sedimenticola sp.
CATTAAACTTCTGCAACATCTTCTCGTACTCAACTTTTGTAATAAGTATCAATTCTTTCGCCATTGTATAACAATACCTTGTTTTATAACTTCTAATAACTTTGCGATAACGGTGATATTTTTGGATATTAATTCTATCCTTTTGCGGCGAGATATTTTCTTCTTTACAATATCTCGTATGGCAGATTTATGCCTTTTCAAATTTGGTATATGCTTTTCATGCGGTGGCATGTAACCATGCAGTACGTTATAGATGATTTCAACTAAAGCTCTCAACTGCTGTATGGTACTGATATGTAAAATACGTTTTTGCTGCCTTTTATTTGCTGAGAGCAGCAATCCAAGATAAAACCCATCTTCTTTGACAAGCCTGTCCATTATTTCAGTGGCGAATATACAACGGTTGTGTCACTTGGTAATATACAACTTCGAAATTTATACGCCGGGTCCGCTCTAGGCGAAATGTCTATCAAAATGTAGCCATATAAAGGAGTAGTAGCTTTTAAATACGCGTCAATAAGATAGGCTGTACGTCCAGGTTCTAACTGACGAGCTAAGTGATGTATCTGTAATTGATCCCTACCATTCTTGAACAAAATAAAATAATTTGTATTTAGACTAATATTTCTGAATTGTCTTCCCCCAGAGTATAAGTTTTGTACTGTTAGGAAAACGCTAAACATCATATGATGTGAGTAAACACAAAATAAATCAGCAATGTGTTCATTTTTGGATACGGATTGCATCATATCGTCTAATATAATTAGGTTGTGCTTCTTTGTTGATGCCCATTGAGTAAGCTGGTCTTTAGAGGGTATCCCTTCGAAAAATTCAATATTATTCAACTTATTTTTCATGTCATCAAACAAATCCTGATATAATCCATAACAATAGTAAATTTTATCAGGCGGTAGTTCAAACATGGCGGCTGCCGATCGCAGAATCTGAAACAGTAAAACACTTTTCCCACTTCCGGAAGCGCCCGCGATTATTACAGTTGTGGGAGAGCAAAATTTCAATGTTGCTTCTTTGGAAGCCATGATTGACAATGACTTAAGATGGGGGATAGTGACCTATTATATATCATGCGGGCCGGGAAGTGAACATTACAACAAGAAAATGATTTTACTTAAATCAATTTTATTTTACAAGATTGATTTGAAATACACGGGTAATATGATATACAACATGGAAATGTTTTCTCAATAAAATCGTACACGTAATAATCGTTATTCGGATAATCACGGAACTGCGACACAATGTCCCTCATTGTCTTCCCACGTAGTCGCAGCATGAGATAAAACAAACAATATTGTCCACACACGTTTGAACCGTTGGTCTGCAAACGCATGGCATTATAAACGAATGAGCTAGAGTTTCGTAGCAAACATTGTACAAAATAATCGTTGTAGAATGCAGGTGATTTCCCGTAGCTGTCGAAAAATTCCGCGCCTCCATCGCCATTGAAGTAGGCCGCGCACCAATGGGTTCCAGGTTGATCATCGCTGTCTGTGTTGACTATAATTGCTCCATTTTTAATTTCTCTCGGAATCCGGTTGGCTGGGTAGACGCCTTTCACCTGTTTACGCAGCACACCATCACAGTTAATGCGACACATTAAATCTGATGTTCTCATGGCCATGTTCATTCGGTTATTATATCGCGTTGTTCATTGATTTGGAAGTAACCAGGTGCCTCACTATATACAATGCATGTCATTGTTTCTGGCAGCGGTGCAGAAAATTGAACGTTCAGTCGTATACTGCCAGTTCTCACGAGATTTATGAAGGACTTCTGTCCGTCGTAGAATGGTTCTAGTTGGAATACGAACAGCGCGTTCCCAGAGGAGAAGTCGTCCTCGTTCAGGTCATTTCCGGCGTCCGTCTTCCATTTGTTGGCGAATCGAAACAAGTCTGTAAATGCCCGGACTATCGTTCGGCCAGTGGTTTTATCGAAATTCAACTTTACTGGAGCGCCACCTACAGGTATTCCATCGGCGTATATACATATCTCGTTTATACCACAGTTTTGAAAGTTGAATGGATTCTTCTTGTAGTTGCCGGAGACGGCCGATGTCTCAACGAAGGCAACCACGATTTTTGCCGGCTTCTCACCCTGAAAAACTGAGTCCCAATAGAAGCTAGTAGCTCCTTTGGCCACACTCTGCAGGCGGCATTCAGTTCTACAGTACGGATATTTTGCTGTAACCTCCTTCATAATTTCGGCCGTTCCGTAGAGTACGGCGGGGTTAACTTTAATTTTTCGCACCAACAGGCATACATCCAAAAGTTCTATGGCGAAACTTGGAGTAGCTACGTTTGACATGAGGCTGAAATTGGGCGTAGATCTGTACAGCTTCAGTCGGACGTCGCATTGGTTCAACAGATAGCGACTCATATTGAAGAAAGGGTGGTAAACAGGTCCACACAAGTCGGTGACTTTAGACAGAGATATAGTAGCTGCACGAGCCCCCAATCCACCGTTTCCACCACCGGAACTGGCATCGGGATCGTCTATGGCATCGTTATCATCTTTTATAAACAGCTGCGACTTCATCTGCGACAAATTAGCATCTTCGCCGTATTTCAATAGCGACTGTATCATGGCGATGTATGGGTTATTGTTGCATATTGACGTCACTTTGTTCTGTAACGTGACCTCGGTGGTTTGAAACAATGACTGTAGGAACAAATTCACTGGCCCC
>JBEVXV010001035.1:0-6641 GCA_040505915.1 Sedimenticola sp.
AACACAGAAATGTGAATAACTGCCTTCATTCATTAAATATACTAATTGTCTATAATTAACAATATTAATACCCGCAAGAAATATGGTCTTATATCAAATTCAGAGAGAGGGGTAGCTAGTTTTTGCTACGTAGCAAATATTAGATTCCACAAATTTCCCGCCTTCCCATTTCGCGAATGACGTGACATTTATATTGTGAAATCAGCATATGCGGAATCTCAAGACACAATACAGATAACTTGAGCGAGTAACATTTTCTACAGCAAACCGCTAGAAATCAGAAGTTTCATCGCGCATCCGAACAGCAATCAGTCAACATTCATACACACGATATAAAAGTTCTGTATATATGTATTAAACTGCTAGTTATAATATAGCAGTCGCAAGAGACGTGGAAAAACTTAGCGAGAACAGTTTACCTGTTGAACTATGACGTCACCATTGTTATTTAGTTGTCGATTACGCTTCAGTATTTGATTGGGCATGTAAAAGCGGTGAATCTTATCACGTGATCACGTGGTTTCGAATGTAAATTTTGAGAATTTCCGCCTGTCTACTTTCGGTTTCGTAAATCCACAACAGTCGTAATTAGGTTGAAACACACAATTGATTTCAATATTAATGCAAATTCACAATTTCTGCAAATGTACATACAGTGATTCGAGTCACTCTGAATATTGTAGTGCAATGTTAGTTAATATTGTGTTAAAAACGGTCAGGTTAGAGTTGTGGAACGCAATGGCCTAGTGGTAGAGCGTCGGACTGCTGAGCGTGGGCTCGAGCCCCACTGGAGGCATTGCGGTGTGTAATTGGTCAACACACTTTATCCAATGGCCCAGTTCACCCAGCTGTAAATGGGTACCGAAAATTCGTAGTTACTCACTGGGTAAATTTGAATTACCGGCTTCTCTCTAAATTCTCCTCTGTATATACTCTATACTCATTTCTCCCATCTTGGGAGACGACATGCAAGGTCATCGAGCCAGTGCCGTCGTTAAATATAATAAAACCACTTGGAATAGTTACATAATTAGGTACCCGTTGATTTCCCGTAAGAATATATTGTTTGCATAATTTGAGGATATCTAGTTTTAATTCGCTAACGATTGATTTCAGACTTCGCACACAAGATGGCTATGTTTCTCGGGGAGAAGCTCACCAAAGCATTTCGCAGCAACGAATTCTGCGATGTGCACATCCAGCTAAATGATGAAACTTTTATCGACGCACATTCACTTGTACTTAAGCTACAGAGCGGCTGGTTTAAGAGCCGCCTTAGTGACAACTGGTGTGATGGGCCAGTTCTATGTACTGAATTTAAGGCAGATAATGTGAGAGCGGTGATTGAGTACATGTACTCAGGATTGATTGATTTAACTATGGAAAATGGAAAAGATGTATATGAAGTCAGTGATTACTTGGGCGTTGATGAGTTAAGTACTCTATGTACCGATTTCTTCGTCAGAAACGTTAATGCTGACACAGTGCTGAAGGTCTTGGACATTGGTCAAACATTTGCCATAGCCTGTGTAACAGACGCCTGCCTCGCATATTTAGACACCTATATAGAGTGTGTGCTCGCCCGCCATGGCGAGCAATTTTATAACATTTCAATTGACCTGTTACTAACTATATTAGGACGCAGATCGCTGTGTATCCACGAAGAGATGCTCTTTGACCATGTGTGTCTTTGGATGGACGGAGTGGATGATGATGATAAAATGGCTGTATGGCAGCGTATAAAGCCACTTATAAAATTTGAGTCCATGGCACTAGAGTACATTGTACGCAGTGTCATGGGCAAAGGTATTATAAGTAACGACTTTGCCATGCATCTCGTCCAATATAACACAAACATTGATCGACCGTTGATCGATCTGCCATCACCTAGAACAGTTTGTAATGAGCAGGACATCGTAGTGAACCGTTTTTTCAGACGTAGTACCACAAACACTTGGGAGGAAAACTGCATTAACGGTGATCGACTGGGTTTTAAGATCGATCATGATATTTATTTAAGGGGAGTAATTGTTTATGGCAACCAGAACTGTAGTTTCTGTGTATCAGTTTCATTGTATAGCAATGACCCGGAACCGGAACTTTGTCAAAGGACAAAGATCCGGTACAATTGCAACAATGCAGTTGAAATTGTAGTAGTGTTCCCGACAGCCATCAAAATTGCTAAAGAAAAGCTATACACTGTTGTAATAAACATGACTGGTGGGAAAACGTACTATGGAGAGGGGGGTTCATCTCGGCTGTCACACACCTTACCAAACGGTGATCAATTGAAAACAGAATTTTCGAATGTCATTGGTAGCTTGACAACTGTTGAAACGGGTCAGCTAAAAGGAATAGTGTGTAGACGTTGAATGTTCAGATGTTAGAATCTGATGGGTATATGTTCTGTTTGCGATATCATGGGGTGGCATACATGTATTATTTGGCATTTGTTTTTATTTTCGCATGTTTAGCCTTTCGTTTCTTTATCGACGCACATTCACTTGTACATAAGCTACAGAGCGGCTGGTTTAAGAGCCGCCTTAGTGACAACTGGTGTGATGGGCCAGTTCTATGTACTGAATTTAAGGCAGATAATGTGAGAGCGGTGATTGAGTACATGTACTCAGGATTGATTGATTTAACTATGGAAAATGGAAAAGATGTATATGAAGTCAGTGATTACTTGGGCGTTGATGAGTTAAGTACTCTATGTACCGATTTCTTCGTCAGAAACGTTAATGCTGTCGGCATTAATGAAAAAGTCGGCAAAGGGGCGCTTATTAAAACTTAAAAAAAGTAGTTGTGGGCCGTTTTTTTTATACGCATTTCTTTTCTACTTACCTTGTAAGACTAGGGGTTGGCAAAATCCACTCACCCGATGCCAGGTGTCAATCGCAAATTGATGTGAATGGGCGAGTGGAATTTTCAACCCCTGGAGTGGGCGCCTATATTATTTTCCTTGTGACATAGCCGGGTGGGCGCTTATAGGGGCATGGGCAGTTAAAGGGGCGAATACGGTAATATATTTCAGATGTTTTGTACAGCATGTGGACGAGAAATTGTCGAAGGGGACAAGTTCTGTGGAACGTGTGGGAGGAAATGTCATGGTAAGCATTTGCATGACGTTCTAATTGCAATGCAAAATTAGGTATTTAGTACAACTAATATTTGGAACAATGCATACCCTATGATACAACTGGAGAGAGTAATGTACTTAATATGTACATGTATAAGTATATGTATTTAGTTTAAGCAGTACATGTGTAGCACACATATCAATTATGAAAAAAACATAGGGCAGGAGAGACTTCAGCCCCTAGTAACATTTATATTATCCATGATACAAATGTTGTTTATAATAAAAATAATTAATTTCTGTAATTTCACCACTTCACGTTAATGTAATTAAACGCAGTCTTATTATATTATTTGTTTTGCAGCAACACAAGCAGTCTTCACTCCAGCTCCACAGACGTCTACATGTAGTCCAGCTTTATCACCAGCGGGTAAAGGTAATATTATATAAATATTGCATTGCTGAGAGGGTGATAGTGGAAAATATCAGCCTGAGGATATATTTATCGACCGAAGCGAAGCCACAGGCTGATAATTTCCACCATCACCCTCTCAGGAAAGCAGTATTTATTTTATTATACCGAACCCCCAATCATATTATGATAGTGAAATCGTGTTTTACAACTCAGCAACTTGCAACTTGGTCAGTTATAGCTGGGAACACACCTAGGCTATGAGTATGTCTGCGAAATATTCCGCGCATGTGATATTTTTGTTTCACTATTACCCTCGCCGAACTGCGCAACGTTGTGGTTTACCTATGTTACCTAGTTCAGATATCGTTGCACGGTGTATCCAAAAGTAGTTCTATAAAAAAACAATCCGTCCTCGTTTCGGTGATATATACGTTT
This sequence comes from Sedimenticola sp., assembly GCA_040505915.1. Lineage (GTDB taxonomy): Bacteria > Pseudomonadota > Gammaproteobacteria > Chromatiales > Chromatiaceae > Vondammii. Next base: position 3,930 of record JBEVXV010001035.1, read on the forward strand.
TGGCTGCTCGCATTGACGAACTGAAGTTATAGCATATTTTGACATAATTTTCACAATGTTACTGCGTATTTTAACAGTTTAGCAAGTAAATAGCATGGCAATGTTATTTGACGGGAATTTCTACTTTCACTTTAGAAAAAAAATGCGTGTCACGGGACAGTTGAAAATTCTTCGTTAGGAGTAATTAAACATATATTTTTCTTAGTGTGTTTGTGTTGCGGAGAGACTGTAGTTTACGAGAAAATAGGTCTCTGAACATCCATACTTGAAACGAATTCTCTTCAGAATGTAGAATTTTGCATTTTTACATTAAATTACATGTATAAAACAAAACCATTTAGTGAGCGCTAGCCTTGTGCGCCTATGTGATATTTACAATATGACCCTGGTGCAATGCGCATCGCTACGCGCATGTGATAGTGTATTAGATGGTAGTAGTTCCGAATGGCACATTTCCGCCTATGGGAATTATACATTGGCTTGCCATGTGATGTATAATAAGTTAGTTTGATTATTTATGAGCACTTGACCGTGAAAACTCAAACTCTACATCAAGGCGTCTCAAATATTGAAACATGGGCAAATCATTTTATTTATGTAGCCATTTTTAACTTAAAGATGGTTGCCATAACTAAATCAACAAACATTATTATTAATGTCCTTGTAGAGCTACTTGACTCACATAGGTTCCACAATACATACGAGTATACTAGCATACCGGAATTAAAGGGGACGTCCAGAAGATTTTTCATTGCTATATTAATTATTATTACAGAAATGGAGAGAACGTGAATTTTCAAACGAAATGTCGAAATCCCTACCGAAATATTCCAACTCATTTTAAAGTTACGCATGCTTAAAATTTACGCATATTTATTTGCAAATTAAAAATATAATTAGTCTTGCATATTCTTAAAAAAATCTAATAACATTGATGCTATTTGGAAAAATATTAAAAAATTTCATTCATAAATTGTATTTCAACTGTATAAAGGATATTTATAACAAAATATATAAATAAAATTTAAATTCAATTTAATATAAATAAATTTGTAATATGCAAAACTCATATGATGTCATTTTTAATTAAAAAAATAAATATTTCTAAAAGCGGAATAAAATTAATGCTATGGGATAGAAAAATAATTCTTTTTAACCTAAACTTAGATTTAAAGTATGAAATGTTACTAATGAATGCAAATTATACAGAAACATGAAATTCAATTTAATATAAATAAATTTATAATATGCAATTACCTTATTCATTTCATAAAAAGTTGTTTGTTTGTTTGTTTAATGGCGTTTAACGGCCTATCAACAGTTATGGTCATTTAAAGCCGGGCCAACGGGTTCGGCGTTCAACCTGTATGAATTTGGGAGAAAATCCCAAAATCAGAACTGAATATTTACATAAACTATATATTCAGCCCTGAAATTAGAATATCCTAACTTGGTGCCTGGTCTATACCACACTAGCGTCACTTAGACCCATCCCCTAGAAGTAGTACCTATAAGTACTGTGTACGGGATATAACCCGATTCAACTCTAGCATACAAGAAGCCAAATATGTATCGGAGGGCCAAAGCAGGTACATTGTATCTCGGAATTCATATAAGGATGAACCCCTACCGTTAAATTACCCTTCACATTCTCCCAACCTCCACCCACATATAAAAAGTTGTAATACAGGGTTACATGTAGGCATGACCTGTTCTTTATGGGCATTAAATATGTGCAACTATTCTGCCCGTTTTAAAAAATCTGAGTTCCAGCTATATGGATATAATCATTTAGCAGTATATACTTTCCTGTTAAAGCTAGATACCCTCACATTATGCAAAAATACATTTTTACGGGAATCCAACTGGTACGTAATTTTACTATTTAAATCAATTGTATGTATCAACTTAATTACGACTATTGTCGATATCTTATAAAGTATAATAATTGTACACAAGAAAATGCATTGGACAAATGAATATCAATTTTACTTTGCATAAATATCTAGTTTCATCATTTTTTTAAGAAACGCGCTTATCGCCCCTGACGTCAAAATTTGATTTCCGTCTTTGCAATGTTGCAAAATACTGCCAACAAAATACACCATTTAATAATAAATAAATACTATCTGTGTATATTATAGACATATCTGATGGTTGAAACAATAAAATATACCGGTAACTCTCAAAATCCATACTTATGTGCAGGCCCCCATCTTTAAGGTAACAGGACATTATCAGACTCATTTGTTACCGGCTAAGCATGTACGTCCGTTTGTGCATCCGTTTATAAATGCATGTTGCGACATCCGTGTTTACATTTAAAGTCTTTTTTTCACAGTACATGCATTTATATAAATAGATGAGTGCCCCGGATGATTATTGTATTCACATATTATAAAATATCATTGCACAAGTAAATCTAATTGCAGACCACAGATGGTTCCATTACCGTTTTAAGGAAATACAGTTACTGTAATTCTACCTATCGCATGGTCACATTTATGTCCTCTGATAAGAAGAGCATTTATAACTTCGCGTTTGCTATAAAATAATAATGGCAATAGTAGGATAAATTAATGGTATGTTCATGATTATTTTGTCAAAAAATGTTGTATCTTTAGAACGGCGAAAAATATGTATCCCTATATTACTTTTCGTACATTTTCTTTTTCTCTATTTTCAGCTGCTGTAGAAATATCAATCGAGCAA
>JBEVXV010001036.1:0-3093 GCA_040505915.1 Sedimenticola sp.
CATAAACAACAATTTCGTTCCTCATTTCTATGTATACAGTACGAAAATCCAAATAGATGACATCATAAAATGTGACATAATTTAGTGGGTTTTTTTCAACAGATCCAAAGGTTGACTATATTTAATTGAATATAAGTTTCGGTCCCAAGTGCGTTATTATATCCATCAGTTGGTAAACACGAAAAAACATGTTCAGTTATTAAATGTTTAAGAAGTATTACAAACTACTGCCAATTATATACCATGTGTGTCTAATGGTTGATGTGACGCGTCTAAGTGTGTTAGCGAGGAGTTAGCGTGCTTGTAACCTTTCGCCTTCAGCTCTCACCGCTGGCTAGCATTCGTGTGATAAAGAGAGCAGACTGAGCAAGTCTTTCTTTGCCAGTACATAGCCTCTCCATCAGCAAGCCCTATGTAGTGCCTCCCCGCGACGACACACGTCAACTGGGCACCTCGCGGCCCCAGGCTAAACTACAAGGGACTCGGAGGAGGATCTGCCCCAAGACATGCGGCATGCAGGCCCACCGGCGTGTGGATATGCCCTGGTGCCCATGATCAGATCTCCCAGCTATGGGAAAATAGCCCCACTGCCTTGTGGGTAACTAGGGATAGTGTAAGGCTAAGGGAGTTAACCCTGACAGAAAATGGCTGTTGGATATACACCGGATAGGACAATCATTAGACAAATACATACTGCCGGATTGGTTTCACTGGTAATTAGCATAGAATTATTATATACAAAGTGTGGGGACATCGCTCTACCAGGGCACACTGGTCGTCACCACAGCCGTGACATTCGGCATGGGGTCCAATATTAGCTGATATCATATCCAGTTTCCCAAATGCTGTTATATCTGGCCCCGAGTAATAGATAAACAGCCGCACCTGAATTGACAGGGTGTGCCAGCGCGGGAGAGCCGAGCCAAGGAAGATGGGGCATTCGTCTTCTGGAAGGTGTACAGATCACACGGGAATTAAATAATATTGTATGAATGATCGGGTTAGGGATAGTTCCGACCCTAGCTGTATCCCATACATTAAAGAGCGCAAGTCATCACAAGGCGGTAAAAGGATAGTCCCTCGGCCTAACAAAACGCAAGATAGAAAACCAATGTATTGTTTATGATGGATGAGCATCAATGTGCACTGTGCCATGTTGTTATACAACCTGATCAAGCCAGTTCTAGGTTAACCCAAAAAGGCAGTGATGGAATCAAGAGAGCCAGTGAAGCAAGGGGCGTAGAACTATATCCACAATCAGGAGAATATGTGCATCAAGAATGTCGACGAGTACATTGTCAACCAAAATTGATAGAATTGCACAATCGCAAGAGAGCATGTACCTTTACAGAGCAACAACAGAGTCCTAGCTTGAGATCTGGAAGTTCACCATTTGAATACGGCAAACATTGTCTATTTTGTGGTATAGGTGACATATACGATGGCAAAACGATTGAATTTCAGTTAATACCGACAAGAGCATCTGACTTCATGCATTCAATAGAAGAAGCATGCAAGAAGAGAAATGACGATTGGGGACAGAGCGTGCAGTCAAGGATGAACTATGTCAGTGATCTTCATGCTGCTGATTCGGTATATCACCAAAGTTGCAGTGTCAATTTCAGGACTGGGAAGCAGATCCCACATAAGTTTCTTCCACATGCTAAACCTTCTTCAAAGCGGATAAAGCTGGGGAGACCACGGGACTTGGTACAGGCAGAAGCATTCTTGAAGGTCATAAAGTATTTAGAAGAGAATGACGAAGAACAGCTTACAATAGGAGATCTGATACAACAGATGGCCAGTTACCTTTCGGACACAGACAGTGAACCATATTGCTTCAAATACATGAAAGAACAGATTCTAAAGCAATTTGGAGAAAAGATAATCATAACAGAGGTAAATGGGACGCCAAATGTAGTCACTTTCTGGAGCACTGCGTCTACTATACTAAATGATTTTCATTCCAACCAGAAACAGGAGAGTGCTGAAGATGAAAAGCTGCGAATAATACAGACTGCAGCAAAGCTAATGAAAAATGATATGAAATCTCAGGTACAACAGAGTGATGTTTACCCAAGCGACAGGGAAATGTCGTCGATAGATGAAGCTAGATCATTCCTGCCACACTCACTGCGTTCGTTCCTACAATGTCTATTCACAAGTGCCGGATCAACGATGAAAGTGGCTTCACTCGGTCAAGCTATAGTACAAGCTACACGCCCCCGTGTGATACTGTCCCCACTTCAACTGGGCCTCGGGGTCCAACTTCACCACCATTTCGCTTCGAAGTTTCTGATTGATACTCTGCACCAACATGGTTTCAGTTGCAGCTACAAGGAGGTCAAAAAGTTTGAACGTAGTGCTGCTGTCAATAGTGGAACAGACATTCCTGATACTACAAGTGACTCCTTCATACAATACTCCGCCGACAATGTAGATCACAACATCCGTACACTAGACGGCCACAACACATTCCATGGAATGGGCATGATAGCGACAGTAACACCTGCCACGTCCAGCAATAAGCCTATCGCTCGAGTAAAAGTCACCAATGAAGACATCGATGCAGTTGGACGAGTGAGCATTAAGCATTTCATGGCTGAACAGGACGGACTGAGGTCATTGAAATATGCCGAATTGCACGATCACGATGCCGAAGATCCCACTACCAAAGCTGACCTGTTGTGGAAGGTTGCGTTGTCTGTTCGATCACCTCGACCTGCCTGGGCTGGTATGATGCAGCTTGTTCACAAGGGCGACCATCCAGGACAATCATCCATCTCCTTCTTACCGATGATAGATATGAATCCTAGCGACATGACCTGCATATACTCCACCATGCTCTACATTAGCTCACATGCACGACGCTATGGAGTCACACCTATTCTAACGTTCGATCAGCCCCTTTTGTGGAAGGCCTTGACAATACAGCAGAGTACAGTGACAGATAGTGAAATCAGATATATCGTGCTGAGGCTTGGAGGATTCCATACAGAAATTAGTTTCCTAGGCACTATTGGACACTTGATGGCAGGTACGGGTCTGCGTGAACTGTTGGAATGCGTATATGCAAGTAACACCGTTGGTCAT
>JBEVXV010001037.1:0-23842 GCA_040505915.1 Sedimenticola sp.
ATGGTGCTCATGCCGATCATCTCAGCCATCAGCGCCAGACCGGGGCCTGAGGTGGCAGTCATGGAGCGCTTACCGGCGTAAGAGGCGCCCATTACCTGGGAGATGGATGCAATCTCATCCTCTGCCTGGATCAGGGTGCCGCCCGTCTTTGGGATTTGGGCAGCGACATATTTGGCTACTTCGGTCGCCGGGGTAAGAGGGTAGGCGGAGAAGAAGTCGAGCTTGCCGAGAATGGCACCCATGCCCACAGCCTCGTTACCGGCGATGAGGATGACGTCCTTAGGCTCGGTGGCATCGGCAACGCGATAGCTGTCGGTCTTCTCGTATTCGGCGGCCAGCTTCTTACCTTCAGCAAAGGCCTTGAGGTTGAACTCAAGAATATCCTCACCTTTGGGTTTGAACTTGTTGGTCAGTACTTCAATCAAGGTTGATTCAGGGATATTGAAGAGCACAGACAGGGCACCGAGTGCCACCATGTTCTTCGAACGGTAGGAACCAAGCTTCTTGGCGGTGGTTGACATCGGGATTGCGTAGGCGGTGACGCCCTCTGGAATCTCCGGCTCAAAGTCACCGCCGGGGCCGTCATAAACAAAGGCGGTGCCCGGTGTCAGTAGGTGCTTGTTGAGTTCATAAGCCTCACCGTTGTAGGCGACAAATACATCGAATGTATCGCCCTGGTTGTAGACTCTTTCTGCACTGGTCCGTAGCTGATAAAGGCAGTAGCCACCTTTGATCTCGGCTGGGAAGGTCTTAAAAGTGTATATCTCCAGGCCTGCACGGGCGCAGGCGGCAGAGATGAAATCGCCGGTAGAGACGATGCCTTCACCACCTTCTCCGGCAATACGGATGATTAGATCATTCTTTTCCGTCATGGGGTTCCCCTGATTTTATAAGTCCGGTAGTAGCGCCTGTTTGGCCCTCCCTACCGGGGTTTAGATGAAATCGTTGATCCGATCGCAGCCGTCACGCACTTGGCGCTTATGGGGCGGCGATATTCGGATGTCGACTGTTAGTTACCAGACTTCTGCTGATACCTTCAGCCTCTCTACTGGTTTGTCACCAAGCAGATGCTCATCGATGATGGCGGCAATATCCTCATGGGTGACCTTACCGTAGAGTATACCTTCCGGGTAGACGAGAACGCTTGGTCCCGCGTCGCAGGCGCCAATACACCCTGTGCTGGTGAGAAGAAAACGGCCCCACAGGCCTTTCTGCTCAAACTGTTCACTAAATGCACCCAATATGTCTTGGGCACCTTTTTCAGCACAGGAACCACGAGGATGGCCTGGTGGGCGTGATTGGGTGCAGACAAAAACATGTTTTTCTGGTCTTGGCATGGTCTAGAATCTCTCTCAAGTAGTTAAATCCACTTTGCCGGGAATTAATTTATGGATTCCCGGCGTAGCTGGATAAAACCTATCAGGAGTGGCCGCTGCCCCAAAGGTGCAGCGGCCACTCCTCTGGGTTATCAGCCTTTGTGGCTGGCATTGAAGAAGGGCAGAGCACCACCGGCTTTGAGGATATCCACATCCTTAGGCTCGAATGCGACCTCTAGCGGCAGCTTCTCACCATCAACCTCAAGGAACAGATCGCCTTCCAGATTGCTGGTATCGATAGAGACCTTGTCGCCCTGGCTCACCTTGTCATAATCATCGATGTTGGTGAAGGTGAGGGGGACTATGCCGAAATTGACCAGGTTGGCCACATGGATGCGCGCAAACTGAGCTACCACAACAGCCCGGATGCCGAGCCAGCGTGGGCACAGCGCCGCATGTTCGCGGGAGCTGCCCTGACCGTAGTTCTCACGACCGACCAGTATACCGTGACCGCCGGCATCACGATGCGCTACGCAACGATCAGCAAAGGTGGTATCGGTTTGGTTATAGGTCGCCTGCATCGCATACTCTTTGACATTGGAGCGCAGTGGCAGGTAGATGCCTGCTGGCTGGATGTCATCGGTGCTGATGTTGTCACCCAGCTTGAGCATTACTTCACCTTCCAGTTTCTCCGGTAGCGCCTCAAAGTTGGGCAGGGCCATGATATTTGGGCCGCGAACGACTTCGACTTTTTCAGCCTCTTCCTGAGAGATCGGCATGACGAAGGCATCGGTATCATCTACCGGGTCGGTTTGGGTGAACTCAATGCTACGATCAGGTACGGTGATCTGGCCGGTGAGGGCGCTGGCAGCTGCCACTAGGGGGCTGACCAGATGCACTTCGGCGTCGTTGGTGCCCGAACGTTTGGGGAAGTTGCGGTTGAAGGTACGCAGGCTGAGGCCTTTGCTCACCGGGGAACCGCCCTGGCCGATACAGGCGCCACAGCCGTTCTCCATGACGCGCACGCCGGAGTGGAACAGATCGGTGAGGTAGCCGGAGTTGGCCAGCTGCATCGCTACTGCACGGGAGCCGGGGTAGAGCAGGGTGTCTACCACGACACGTTTGCCCTTCAGCATCTCAGCAAAGCTGGCGATGTTCTCGAAAGAGCTGTTGGTGCAGCTACCGACGCAGACCTGGTTGATCGGGGTGCCCGCATGTTCGGAGACCTGCTCGACGTTGCCCGGTGAGGGGTAGATAGCAATCAGCGGCTCCAGTGCGGAGAGGTCGATGTCGATGACATCTGAATACTCAGCGCCTTCGTCAGCGCCCATCGCCTTATAGTCACCACCACGGCCACGGCTCTCCAGGTACTCCTGAGTGCGCTCATCGCTGGGGAAGATGGAGGTGGAAGCACCCATCTCAGCACCCATATTGGTGATGGTGGCACGCTCGGTGAGTGCGAGGCTGGCTACACCGGAGCCAGCGTACTCAAAGATTTTACCTTTACCGCCTTTGACACCAACGATGGAGAGCATCTTCAGGATGACATCCATAGCCATAATGCCGTCGCGGGGGGCACCGGTGAGATTCACTTTGACCACTTCGGGCATAGGGAGTTTGTATTCCCCGGTCGCCATAGCCAGTGCAACATCGTAGCCGCCTGCACCGAAGTAGATGGCACTCATACCGCCTGCATTGACGGTGTGGCTGTCTGCGCCGATGCCGGTCATACCGGGCTTGACGAAGTTCTCAACGTTGAGAAAGTGACAGATGCCGGTGCCGGGAGGAGAGAAGATGATACCAAGCTTCTTGGATACAGTTCTCAGGTACTCATGATCATCCGGGTTACGGAAACCTGACTGCATCATGCTGTGGTCAACAAAATTGACAGAGAGGGGCTTGACACGCTTTACGCCCATGGCCTCGAGCTGCAGCATGCACATGGTGCCGGTGGCATCCTGGGTAAAGGCTTCATCTATCTTAAGTGTCACTACCTCACCCGCTGCGGGCAACTCGCCACCACCAATGAGATGTTCGCTGAAAATCTTTTCAGTCAAATTCATAGGTTTCATTCATTATCCCCAATAGTTATCAGTTGATCGATTATTAGTGTTAATCACCCCCTGTTCATTGAAACTACTAACGGAACACGGGCATTAGATAAAATAATTCGACATCATACGCCAAATGTCACCCAAACTATTCTTGAAAATTCCAATAGCTTAGGCAGAGAATATCCTGATTTATTAATACCGTATTATCTACATGGGTTGATAAATGACAAGAAAACAAACTTATGCAGGTATAAATAGTGTGGTTGTTTCCCAATTATTGTCCGCCCACACTGAGTCTGGAGTGCTCCCTGTGATCCTGCTGTTTCCGCGATATTCAGAACAAGAATATTCTAGGAATCTGTCTGAAAATAGAGAGCCTACTGCGGAAATGCCATTTTGGCCCAAGCGTTTGCGCAAAAGCATTTTCGCGTATACTAGGAACCTGTCCGAGAATAGAGAGCCTATTGCATAAATCACCTGTTGGCCCATTTTTGTAACTATTCAGCTATATCTAATTTGGGTGCTATTTCCACCAGTCAGCTATAACGCATTCGTGCCTAAAGGCGGCAAAAAATACTTTAAGGAATATGAAATGACAATTGAAGCAAACAAAGCAGTATCGTTGGCCTATACGCTGACCGACAATGAAGGCACTATTATTGACCAGTCTAGCGATGGCTCCTTCGAATATCTTCACGGCGCCAGTAATATCATTCCCGGCCTTGAGAATGCATTGACGGGGAAAGGCGTAGGGGACAAATTGGTTGTGGCGATCGATCCGGCAGATGGTTACGGCGAGCGCAACGAAGAGATGATCCAGATTGTGGGGCGTGATATGTTCAATCCCGAGGATGAGATCAATCCCGGCATGCAGTTCCACGCCCAATCCCCAGATGGCAACACGATGATGGTTACCGTTGTCGATATTGATGACGAAAATGTCACGATCGACGGCAACCACCCCCTGGCAGGTGTGCATCTGAACTTTGATGTCGAAGTGATGAACTTGCGTGATGCCAGTGCAGAAGAGATTGAGTGTGGCCATGTTCACGGTCCGGATGGTCACGACCACTAAGTTTTGTGTGTGGTCACTCTAATGGGAGTGACCACCCCATTTTCTTGCCGGCAGCTCGGAAGCGGTGTTGTAACGGTTCACAGCAGTTTCTGACTTTTTATCAGCTGTTCGTTGCGGGAAACTCTTCGGTCACTACTTCATACCCTAGCGCTTTGAGATGGTTGTCGAGTTCAGCTGGATCTTTTGCCCTATAGCGAACAATCAGGATGCGACGGTTCTGTTCATCCGTGGTTACCGGAGAGACCACAGTGGCGATGGTACCGTCGCAGTTGCTGATCTCATCGAGAAACCGGCTTAGGCTGCGGGGTTTATCTTCCAGAAGGACGGCGATGCGGGTGGTCTCTTTGAGGGCACTGCCGGTGATGTCGAGAAAGAAATCGAGAATATCGGTCTCAGAGATGACCCCGACCATCCTTCCCTTATCAATGACCGGCAGGCAGCCCGTCTTGTGTTCACGGATCAGGCAACCGGCAACCTCTACCAGGGTCTCAGGTGTGCAGGTGACCGGTGTTTTCTCCATCAGTTGTCCCACCGTCACTTTGGAGGTGAGGTAGTTGACCTCTCCCACCGACAGCGTCGTGATGGGCGAGGGCTCGGCATTGGCTAAGTGTTTATGGCTGAAGAGCCCGGTGAGCCTGTTCTCGGCATCCACCACCGGCAGATAGCGGCGATCGTTCTCCCGCATCAGCTGAGCGGCATGGGAGAGCTTCATCTCTTCAGAGGCGGTGTCGACTTCTCTGGTCATGATCTGTGAAACGTACATGGCTTTTTATTTGCTCCTGGATGCTATTGTCATCCTTCTGAAAAAAGGATTACAGAGGGTGCGGAGGTACACAGAAGGCACAGAGGCTTTTATTTATGTAGATGCGTTTTTTCTGCATTACCCGACGCTTCTCTGTGTTCTCTGAGACTCTCTCGATCCTCTGTGTTTCGCTGTACAATCCACTTAATATCCTAAGTACGCTCGCTGTACCGCTTCATCTTCGAGCAGTTCATCGGCGGTGGCATCGAGCACCACATGCCCTGTTTCCAGAACATAACCGCGGTTGGCTATACCTAGGGCGGCGCGGGCATTCTGTTCGACTAGCAGGATGGTGACACCTTTGTCGTTCAACTCCCTGACCACGCGGAATATCTCCTCCACCAGCAGTGGGGCCAGCCCCATAGAGGGCTCATCGAGTAGTAGCAGGCGTGGACGACCAAGCAGGGCGCGGCCCATGGCGAGCATCTGTTGCTGTCCTCCCGATAGGGTGCCTGCTGCCTGACTGCACTTCTCCTTGAGAAGAGGGAAGAGGTTGTAGATCTTCTCCAACTCCGCCTCAATCCACCCTCTCTCTTTGCGCTGGGAGTAGCCACCAAGGCGCAGATTATCCTCCACACTCAGGGGCGGGAATACTTGACGCCCTTCGGGGACATGGCAGATGCCAGAGGCTACCACCTTGTGGGGGGGGAGCCGGGTGATGTCACGCCCGGCAAAGTGGATCGTGCCACCGCTCGCCTTCTGTACGCTCGACAGGGTGTGCAGAAGGGTGGTCTTGCCTGCGCCGTTGGCGCCTACGATGGCCACCAACTCCCCCTCGTTGACCTTCAGGCTGATTTCATGGAGCGCCTGGATGGGGCCGTAATGGGAAGAGAGTTTTTCTACTTGGAGTAGGGGTTCAGACGGCATACTGCACCTCGCCTCCCAGATAGGCCTGGATCACCTTCTCATCTTTTTGAATCTCTGCGGGGGTGCCCTCCGCCAGACGGCTGCCGTAATCCAGCACCAGGATACGGTCCGAGACCTGCATCACCAGCCCCATATTATGTTCCACCAGCAGTACGGTTACACCCGCTTCACTGATGCGGCGGATCAGGCCGCGCATCTCCATAGTTTCTGTATCGTTGAGGCCTGCCGCGGGTTCATCCATCAGCAGCAGCTTTGGTTTTGCAGCCAGAGCACGGGCAATCTCCAGCCGCTTCAACACACCGTAAGGGAGGGCGTCGGCATGTTTGTCGATATAGGGTTCGAGGTTGCAGAAGGTGAGGGTTTCGTGGGCCCACTGTCGCGCCTGGTGCTCCTCCCGTAATATAGACGGCAGACGCAGTGCTGCACTCCAGAGACGCCCCTCGGTGCGTAGATGACAGCCCACCATAACGTTGTCGAGAACGCTCATATTGAAAAACATCTGCAGGTTCTGGAAAGTGCGTGAAATGCCAGCTTGTGCAACCCCGTGGGGTGCTTTGCCGATCAGCTCCTCGCCCTGGAAGCGAATGCTGCCCTCGTCGGGGTGGTAGATGCCGCAGAGCATATTGAAAAGGGTGGTCTTGCCCGCACCATTGGGACCAATCACTGAGTAGACCCTGCTTTCAGGTACCTCAAAGCGGAGGTCGGCGATAGCGGTGACACCGCCAAAGGATTTGCTCAGATCTTTGACCTTAAGCAGTGCCATGATGACTCTCCGTACGGCTATTTTGGCTGCCGGGTTTCACTTTATTCTTAAGTCGATGGCGCAGCAACGCCTGTAGGCCGGGAAAGAGTCCCTGGGGTAGGAAGATCATCATCAGCATCAGAATGGCGCCAAAGATCATCACCTCATAATCTTCAAAAACCACCAGTAGCTCAGGTAGAAAAGTGAGGATAATTGCACCGACAACAGCACCCCAGGTGGAGGCCATGCCGCCCAGCACCACCATGGTGACCAACTCAATGGAGAAGAAGAAGCTGAAAGAGTCGGGGCTGATAAAGGCCTGCTGATGGGCGAACAGGCTACCGGCTACGGAGGCGATCAGTGCGGCCAGAACAAAGACGCCGGTCTTGGTGGCGGTAGTGTCTATGCCCATCATCTCTGCCGCCACCTCAGAGCCGTGGAGGGCGCGTAGCGCACGACCACTGCGGGAGTTGATGATGTTGAGTGCCAGCCAGACCACCAGAAGCAGCGTCGCACCAATGACCATATACCAGCGCAGATCGCTGTCCACCGCCCAACCAAAAAGGCTGAGCATAGGAATATCGCCCAAACCATCGGGGCCGCCGGTGAGCTGTTCGGTCTGCACCAGGGTGATATGGACGATGATGCCAAAGCCGAGGGTGGCCATTGCCAGATAGTGCCCTTTGAGGCGCAGAATAGGCCGCGCTACGATAAAGGCGATAAGGCTGGTCACGGCAGCGCCTACCACCAGTGCGGGCCAGGGGTTCCAGCCGTAGCGGGTGGTGAGAATGGCAGATCCATAGGCGCCGATGCCGACAAAAGCCGCATGTCCAAGAGAAATCTGCCCCGCGTATCCCATCAGCAGATTAAGGCTCACCGCGAGAATGGCGTTGAGACCGGCGGTGACTGCCACTACGGTGACGAAGTAGTTGTCGGGGAAGATGATAGGTAGCAAAACCACCAGTAACCCCAGAGAGTAGAGACCGCCGAGACGCTTCATACCCGATCCACCGACGCTTTGCCGAAGAGCCCGCTGGGGCGGAAGAAGAGCACCAGCAGCAGAATAATGAAGCCGATGGCATCCTTATAACCGGAGGAGATTAGTCCGGCGGCGAGCGACTCGATGAGTCCTAGCAACAGACCGCCTGCCACAGCCCCCATGGGATTGCCCATGCCGCCAAGAATGGCAGCAGAGAAGCCCTTGAGCCCCAGCATGACACCGGCGTCGTAGGAGGTGAAGGTGATAGGGGCTACCAGGATACCGGCCATGGCACCGAGAAAAGCGGAGAGACTGTAGGCGATCAGCATCATCAATCCCACATTGATACCGACTAAATGGGCTGCTGTGCGGTTACAGGAGCAGGCAAGAATTGCCTTGCCCGGCGTGGTGTGGTTGAAGAAGTAGTGGACACCCAACACCATCACGGCGGTGCCCCCCATGACCCAGAGGTTCTGCGGCAGCAGCGTCGCCTTACCAATCTGGATCGGCACCTCGCCGGAGAAGTGGGGCATACCGAAGATATCTTTCCCCCACACCAGCAGTGCCACGCCGCGCAGAAAGATGGATGCACCGATGGTGATGATAATGGTGGTAACCACCGAGGCACCCCGGGCAGGGGCGATGGCAAAGCGCTGTAGCAGCATACCGACAGAGGCGGTGATCAGCACCGAACAGATAACGGCGATGGGCATCGGCAGGCCATTACCGGCGGAGAGAGCGATGACACTCATAGCGCCCATCATGACAAACTCGCCCTGGGCAAAGTTCACCACATCTGAGGCGTTATAGATGATGGCAAAACCGAGGGCAACCAGTGCATAGGTGGCGCCGACGGTGACGCCGGTCAATAGGTACTGGAGAATCAGGTCAAGCATGAAGGTTTCTTGAAATCTTTAATTGGGCTGAAGTTAAATGGCTTTAATACTCGTTTAGTAACTATTCAGTTGGTACTTGGGGTCGGAGTCGATTGCAGTGAAAGCGGTCTATTTGACCTCCATCTCACTGCAATCGACTCCGAACCTGGGTCAATAGATGATGTCTCGGGCAGGCTCTTGGTCGCGATTGAGGTGGCGCCACTACTTGACACTGTGCCACTTCCATCGCGACAGAAGTCGCTCCTACAGCGGTATGTAATGTTACACCCCGCATCTGACATACAGCGTACGATAGAAGCCACAAAGCCGGTCTATTGAAACCAACAATGTCTCTTTGTGACCTACGTGCCTCTCCACGTACGCTGTGAAGCGCTTTTTTAAAGAGAGTGACAGGTATTAATCTACCAGCGTCCAATCGCCGTTCTTGATCTCCAGCATGCGAAAGGCATCAAGCCCAAGACCCAGGTGATCATCGGCGCTCATAGTAAATATACCGCCGGTACCGATAAAACCACTGGTCTTCTCGATCTCGTCTCGCACCTTCGCCTTATCGTTGGAGTTGGCGCGATCAATCGCCTCCAGGGCGATCATCAGGCCGTCATAGGCGTGGCCGCCGAAGGTGGAGACAGCGCCATGCTGGGGTTCAAACATGTTGCGATAGCTGAGTAGTACTGAGCGTTGTGGGTCGCTTTCAGGTAGCTTATCGGCCACCAGCAGAGCGGAAGCGGGAAGCCGTACCCCCTCTGCGGCCTCACCGGCTAGGCCGATGAACTTCTTGGAAGCTACGCCGTGAGACTGATAGAGAGGCAGTTTGATGCCGAGTTGACGGACATTTTTTGTGACAATGGCGGGGCCGGAGCCGAAGCCAAAGTTAAGGATCGCCTCGGCATTGCTGCTGCGGATCTTGGCCAGCTGGGCGGTCATATCGGTGTCTTTCGTACCATAAGATTCGTCGGCCACCACCTCGATACCATGTTTTGGTGCCAGGGCCAGCGACTGAGCGCGACCTGATTTACCGAAGCCGCCGCTACCACTGATCAGTGCCACCTTGCTGATTCCGCGTTTTTTCATATCTGCAAAAATTTTGTTGGCCGCCATGCGGTCGGTGTGCGGCATCTTAAAGGTCCATTTCCGCACCGGATCGATAATCTTTACCGAGCCTGCCAGTGAGATGAAGGGGATGCCCGCTTTTTTGACTTCCGGCATGACCGCCAGGGTGGAACCTGAGGTGGAGCCGCCGACGATAATATCTACCTTATCTTTCTTGATCAGTCGCTTGACGAAATTGACGGCATCCTTGGCTTTACCCTTGGTGTCGTAGTGCACCAGCTCGATCTGTTTGCCATCAATGCCGCCCTTGGCATTGATATTGTCGATGTACATCCGCAACGTTTTTAGTTCAGGGTCGCCGAGAAAAGAGGCGGGACCCGTCACTGCCAGAAAGGTGCCGACCTTGATAGAGCCGTTCGCCAGGGTCTGGCCTGCACTCAGTGTCAAAAGAGCGCCGACAGAGAGTGCGGTCAAAGTTTTGCGTAGTTTCATTATGTTGATCCTCCTCGGGTCATGATTTCACTAATAAGCTGTGTCGGGCACAAAGGTAGTGCGGGTCACCCGCTCTTCATTAGGGTGAAGCAGATCCAGAAATTGCCCATCGCCTAAACGGTTCAGTCCTGTATAAACCCGATTTTCGCAGGGTGCCAGGCCTCGATGTGGTAGGGCAAGGTCGAGCCGATGGAAAAGGGTTATCTCGGCCCTTATTCCAATCCTCAGTCGGTGGTGCTGGATCATTAATTAAGAGCTAATACTAAAGGGGTTTTTAGGAGAGAGTAAAGGATTAAATGACGTTAACGTAAACGTACCTAAATAATCGTATGACAAACTCACGATAAAGAGGAGCAAAAAAGGGTAGCTATTCAGTATCAGCTAGCGATTTTTGTCGTAGGAGCCCCGCCCTCGGGGCGATTGATTTTGCAGGGAGTGTGCGACGTTCATCGCGGCGAGGGCGCTGTTCCTACGGGTAGGTTAAGTCAGATATTTCTTGTCTGAGACCTAAATATAGAGACAAAAAAGGCAGAGAATGATATCTCTGCCTTATCTTGTTTGGTGCGTTTTGACGAGGTTGTCAGGCGACCAGCTGCCCCTTGAGCTTGTTCATTGCCGCTTTCTCGATCTGGCGAATGCGCTCTGCCGATACGCCATACTGGTCGGCGAGTTGGTGTAGTGTCGCTTTTTTCTCCGACAGCCAGCGAGCCTGGAGGATCGACTTGCTGCGGTCGTCCAGTCCTTCCAGGGCGCTGTAGAGCTGGTCTTTCTCGTGGGCCTCGCTATTACTCCGTTCGAGCTGGGAGGCGGGTTCCATGCGCATATCCGCTAGGTAGGCTGAAGGGGCAATTGCTGGCTGATCGTCATCCCCTATTAGGCCGTCAAAGGCGACATCATAGTTGTTGAGCCGTGCCTCCATCTCCAGCACCGTTTCCGCCTTTACGCCAAGATCCTTGGCTACGCCCTGAACCTCCTCATGGGAGAACCAGCCGAGACGTTTTTTCGAACTGCGCAGGTTGAAAAAGAGTTTACGCTGGGCCTTGGTAGTGGCTACTTTGACAATACGCCAGTTGCGCAGAACAAATTCGTGAATCTCCGCCTTGATCCAGTGGACAGCGAAGGAGACCAGACGAACATTCATGTCTGGGTTGAAGCGGCGTACCGCTTTCATCAGGCCGACGGTGCCCTCCTGAATCAGGTCGGGAAGGGCTAATCCGTAGCCGGAGTAGCCGCGGGCAACGCGGATAACAAAGCGCAGGTGGGAGAGGACCAGTGCGCGGGCCGCTTCCAGGTCATCATTGTCGCGTAGGCGGTTTGCCAGGCTGCGTTCTTCATCCGCACTCAGCATCGGCAGCTGATAGGCTGCACTGATATAGGCGTCGATACTACCGGTAGGCAGAGTGGACGGAATGGCGAGTTCTTTGCTCATCTATAAATACCCAACTGTTTTACTATGGATTGATTTTAGCACTCACTGATGATGAGTGCCAATTTTTTTAGCACTCCTGCTGTGGGAGTGCTGATTTCTGGAAAAGTTCCTTGGGGGCGATTACAGGGAGCGTGGGACGTTCATCGCGGCGGGGGCGCCGCTCCTACGGTTTGGTGGGATCAGGAGGGCTCTATTTCGCTGAGGTGTCGGCCGACAGCTATCCAGGAGCCAGCAAGGCCCAGTAGGGTGCTACCGGCGATCAGGGTCAACAGGGTGGTGAAATCCATGCCGCTGAGATCGAAGCCGCTGTGGTAGAGCCCGGCCAGACGGGCTACCGGACTGTCCAGTAAACCTACCGAGAGCGCCACCATTATCCAGGCGATAATACCGCCGAAGAGCCCATACCAGAGTCCGTTGTAGAGGAACGGGCGGCGGATGAAGGCATCGGTGCCACCGATCAGTTTGGTGATCTCGATCTCAGCATGACGATTCTGTATCTCCAGGCGGATGGTGTTACCGACAATCAGCAGTACTGCCAGCCCCAGTAGTGAGGCGAGTACCAGAACCCCCCGTTGGGCAATTTCGGTGATGGCGTGGAAGCGTCGCACCCACTGCAGGTCGAGCTGAGCGAATGCCACCCCTGGGAGTTTTTTCAGTTGCTCTACCAATGCTTCCGCCGCTTCTGGTGTGGTACTTTCACTTTCCGGCTCAATGATCAGAACTCCAGGCAGGGGGTTTTCGTCAAGTGCATCCAGAGCACCGGCGAACCCACTGAGGTCTCGGAACTCTGTCAATGCCTCTTCCTTGGTGATCACCGTTACCCGCTTTATGGCGGGTTCCAGTCGCAGTTTTGAAGCCATCCTTGCGGCGTTGTCATCGGTTATCTGCTGCTCCAGGAACAGTGAGATGCCGGCGGCTCCCTCCCAGCTGCCACTTAGGGTCTGGATGTTATTGAGTAGCAGGTAGAGTCCAGCGGGCAGGGCCAGAGCGATGCCGATAACGGCCGATGTCATTAAGGTGGAGAGTGGTGAGCGGCTCAGTCGCCCGAGGCTGGAGAAGAACACCTGAAGGTGCCTCAGCACCCAGATATCCAAGCGGTATCGCTGTCGGCGTTTGGTATTGGCCGACTTTCTACTCTTCCAGCGCGACATCAGGGGGACTCCCTGGGAAGTTCATCACGCAGCAGTCTGCCCTTATCAAGCACCATGATGCGGCGGTTCATCTGTGAGATCAGCTCGAGGTCATGGGTGGCGATCAATAGTGTGACACCAACGTCATTAAACTGCTCGAACAGGTTCATGATCTCCCTCGAAAGGGTGGGATCCAGGTTGCCGGTGGGTTCGTCTGCCAATACCAGCGGTGGCTTGCTTACCACTGCCCGGGCGATCCCCACGCGCTGCTGTTCGCCGCCTGAGAGGGTGATCGGGTAGGCTCGCTCTTTTGATAACAGCCCCACTTTATCGAGGGCGGCGCGAACTCGTCGGCTGATCTCCTGGTGGCCAAGGCCAGAGACCACCAGGGGCATGGCAATATTGTCGAAAACGGTTCTGTCGTGAAGCAGCCGGTGATCCTGAAATATCATCCCGACATCCCGGCGATGATAGGGGATCTGCCGTCTCTTCAGTCGTGTCAGGTTGCGTTCACCCACCCGTACCTGCCCCCGGGTACTGCGCTCTAGCAGGCCGATCAGCTTCAGCAGGGTGCTTTTGCCCGCACCTGAGTGGCCGGTCAGAAATACCATCTCCCCCGGCTCGATATGGAAGCTGATACTGCTCAGCCCCTCATATCCGCCTGGATAGCGTTTGGTGACGTTGTCGAAGTGGATCATCTCTTATTAATGATTTGTCATTCAGTGAGGTTTATTTGTTGAATTGTTCTCACGGGTGAAATTTTAAGTTGTCAGTTACAGTTGCCAACTATTTCTCAAACAGCGCATCGACAAACTCCTTGCCGTCGAAGTGGCGTAGATCTTCGATCGCTTCGCCGACCCCGATGAAACGGATGGGTATTTTTAGCTTATCGGCAATGGCAAAGACAATACCACCCTTGGCGGTGCCATCCAATTTTGTCAGGGTGATACCGGTAAGTTTCACTGACTGATTGAACTGTACCGCCTGAGTGAGTGCATTTTGTCCCGTAGTGGCATCGACCACCAGCATCACTTCGTGAGGTGCGCCTGGGTCGATTTTACTCATCACCCGGGCCACCTTTGTCAGCTCATCCATCAGATTGCTCTTGGTGTGCAGGCGACCGGCAGTATCGGCGATCAACACATCAATGCCACGGGCGGTGGCAGCTTCCAGTGCATCATAGATTACCGAGGCGGAGTCCGCGCCGGTATGCTGTGCGATCACCGGAATACTGTTGCGTTCGCCCCAGGCTTGGAGCTGCTCTACGGCGGCGGCCCTGAAGGTGTCACCCGCTGCCAGCATCACGCTTTGCCCCTCCTCTTGCAGTCGTTTTGCCAGTTTGCCAATAGTGGTGGTCTTGCCAGCACCGTTGATACCGATCATCAGAATAACCTGAGGTCGTCCCTCTGCTGGCTGAGCTACCACCTCATTGCAGCCCGAGAGGGTGTTGAGAAGCTGCTCCTTGAGTGCTTGTGTCAGTGTTTCTGGGTCAGAGAGTTCGTTGCGTTTTACCTGCTGGTTGAGGTTGCCGATGATGCGGTTGGTGGTGTCGACACCCACATCTGCCAGCAGCAGCAGAGTCTCCAGCTCCTCAAACAGTTCATCATCTATCTTCTTGCGGCCAAGGAGCAGATTGGCAAGGCCATCAGTGAGATTGCCCCGGGTGCGTGAGAGACGCGTCTTGAGACGCCCAAATAGCCCCTGTTTTTCTCCACTATCGCTGTCAGCTGTTTTTGGGGAGCTCTCTTGAACGTCTGTTGATGGGGTATCGACTTCAGAGGGATGGTCGGCCTCCTGTTCGTTCAGTGAGGGGGTGTTGAGCTCAGCGGCCTCCGCCTCCGCTGCGGCTGCTGCGGCTCTCTCTTTTCTGCGCTTACCGAATCCAAACATCTGATATGGTCCTGCACATCCCATGGAACTGGTGGCTGTGCTTCTTGTCTTGATAACTATCCAGCAAAAAGTTGGACGCCTAAGTTTTGGACAACCCTTGCTGGCTCTGGAAGAATGGCTGGCTTGCCAATAACTGTATTGGGCGGAATCCTAACATTTTGTGTGGAATCCACCTACTTTCAGAAAAAATGAGTTGGAGTTACCGAATGAGAAGAGTCCTGATAGTGGCGCTGTTACTCGCCTCCTGTTCACTTTTGGCCGAGGGGGTAGTGCATGAGTCTTACCTCGACAATGGTTTCAAGATCATCGTCAAGGAGGATCACAGAGCCCCTATAGTCGCTACTCAGGTGTGGTACAAGGTGGGCTCTTCCTATGAACCTAACGGTGTTACCGGCGTCTCCCATCTCCTCGAACACATGATGTTCAAGGGGACTCATGCCTATGGGCCGGGTGAGTTTTCCCGCATCATCGCCGCCAATGGTGGTGATGACAACGCCATGACCAGTCGCGATTTCACCGCTTATGTGCAGACACTCGCAAGCGACAGGCTCGAAGTGGCGTTGGAGCTTGAAGCGGATCGTATGCGCAACCTCACTCTGCCACCGGATGAGTTTACCAAGGAGCTTGAGGTGGTGAAGGAGGAGCGTCGTCTGCGTACCGAGGATAAACCCACGGCCCTCACCTATGAGCAGTTCAATGCGCTCGCCTACAGCACGCTGCCCTACGCCAACCCGGTGGTTGGCTGGATGAATGATCTGAATAATATGGAGGTAAGTGACCTGGGTGACTGGTACCGCCGCTGGTATGCTCCCAATAACGCCACGCTGGTGGTAGTGGGGGATGTAGACCCGGAACAGGTTAATCAGTTGGCTGAACGCTATTTTGGTGTTTTAAAGCCGGGGGTGATTCCCCGGTTAAAGCCACTGCGTGAGCCACCTCAGCGTGGCGAGGTACGGGCCCTGGTGCGTGTGCAGGCACGACAGCCCTACCTGATCATGGGTTACAAAGCACCCGTAATTACCACCGCAGAGGCGTCTTGGGAGCCCTATGCCCTGGATATGTTGGCGGCGGTACTGGATGGCGGTGATAGCTCAAGATTTAGCCGTAATCTCATTCGCGGCAGAGAGGTCGCTGTTTCGGCAGGGGCGGGTTATAACGCCTTCTCACGCCTCTCCGGGTTATTTACCCTAAGTGGCCGTCCGGCTAATGGCCACTCCATGGAGGCGCTGGAGAAGGCCCTCAAAGATGAGATCGGGCAGGTGCAGCGTGACCTGGTGAGTGAAGAGGAGTTGCAGCGGGTGCGCGCCCAGGTGATTGCCGGTGAGGTGTATGAACTCGACTCTGTCTACTATCAGGCGATGCAGATTGGCATATTGGAGACGGCGGGACTCGATTGGCGACTGCTCGATCAGTACGCGGATAATATCAGGCAGGTAACGGCAGAGCAGGTACGTGAGGTGGCTCGTCGATATCTGAAAGATGAGCGGCTGACTGTAACTCGACTGGAGCCGCTGCCAATGAACGATCTCTCAATGAAGCGGACTCAATCTGATGCCCCCTCCGCTAAGGAGAGTGATCATGGGTGATCGTCGTCTGGTTTGCTTCATCTCACTATGGCTGTTGTCGCAACTGACGATGCCACTTCAAGCGGGGCCAAAGATCGAGCGCTGGCTCACCGGTAATGGAGCCAAGGTGATGTTTGTTCATGCGCCGGAGCTGCCGATGCTCGACATTGAGCTGGTATTCGATGCCGGTAGTGCCAGAGATGGTGAGCTTCAGGGGCTGGCGCTGCTGACCAACGCACTGCTACCCGATGGTGCCGGTGAATGGAGTGCCGATCAGGTTGCCGAGCGGCTGGAGGCGGTTGGTGCCGAGGTCAATATAGGTGTCGGAAGAGATATGGCCTGGGCCTCTGTGCGTACACTTACCGAACCTAAGGCGCTGGCGACCGCTGTGGATACATTGGCGGTCATTGTCAGTGCTCCGCGCTTTCAGTTGGCCGACTTTGAGCGAAATCGTGAAGCGATGCTAGTCTCCCTCAGTCACGGAGAGCAGTCGCCATCGACAGTGGCTGGCAAGGCGTTCTTTAAAGCGCTTTATGGTGATCACCCCTATGGAGGCTACCGTGGAGGCACCCGTGAATCCCTGGCGATGCTGTCAACGCGGGAGGTGAGGGCCTTTTACAAACACTACTACGTCGCACGTAACGCGGTGGTCGCTATCGTCGGTGCGGTGGATCGCCAGCAGGCGGAGCAGTTGGCAGAGCAGGTCACGGCTCGGCTGCCTGGGGGTGAACATGCGCCGCAACCACCCCGGGTGAGCTTACTCAAAGGCAAGCAAGAGGTGATTAAACCTTTTCCCTCCTCCCAATCCCATATCCTGATGGGTCAGCCGGGTGTCTATCGAGGTGATCCAGACTATTTCACACTCTATGTTGGTAATCACATCCTTGGTGGCAGTGGCCTGGTCTCTCTTCTCAGTGAAGAGGTCAGAGAGAAGCGGGGGCTCTCCTATAGCATCTACAGCTACTTCTCTCCGATGCGGCGCAGTGGCCCCTTTGTCGTGGGTGCTCAGACACAGAATGCCCGTGCTGACGAGGCGCTTGCGGTGATCAGGCAGACGCTGCAGCGCTATATTGACGAGGGGCCGAGTGAGGCGGAGCTGAAAGCGGCAAAGCAGAATATCACCGGTGGATTTCCGCTGCGCATCGCAAGTAACAGCAAGATCATCGGCTATCTGGCAATGCTCGGTTTTTATGATCAGCCGCTGGATTACCTCGATACCTTCGTGGACAAGATCAATGGGGTCACACGAGAGCAGGTTAAAGAGGCGTTTGCACGCAGGGTTGAGCCGACAAACTTTGTCACAGTGGTGGTGGGTAATGGCAAAAAAGCACAAAACAGCCATTAACGCCTCCAGAGGTGGGCAAGGGCGGCCCGGACAGCGCAACGATGTGCGCATTATTGGAGGCGAACACCGGGGCCGGCGGCTCAGATTCCCCGATCAGCAAGGTTTGCGGCCCACAACCGACCGTGTGAGAGAGACCCTGTTCAACTGGTTGCAGCCCTTTTTTCCCGGTGCGGTCTGTCTCGATCTCTTCGCCGGGAGTGGTGTGCTTGGGTTTGAAGCGGCCTCCCGGGGTGCATCGCGTGTGACCATGGTAGAGAAGAGTGGTGAAGTGGCCAAGGTGTTGCGGGAGAACCAGGCGCTGCTTAGGCTCAATAGCGTAGAACTGATCCAGGCAGATGCCATTGATTGGTTGGAAAAACCGGGAGAACCTTACGAAATTATCTTTCTCGACCCCCCGTTTGCTGATAATCTGCTGCCCGATGCCTGTCGGCTGTTGAGTGATAACGGCTGGCTCAAGCCGGGAGCGAGAGTCTATCTGGAGTGTGATCTCCAGGGTTCCGGGCCAGCGCTCCCCAAGAACTGGGTAGAGCTGAAGAGGAAGCAGGCAGGACAGGTCTCCTACGGACTCTATACGTTAGAATTTTGACGGGCTGCTAATTTGATCGGTAGGTTAATAATTTTTATGATGAAATCCAGGTTACTCAGGTTTTCCGCATAAAAAATTCAGGGAAAAGCATTTCTCATTTGACATTGCCACGCTGCTGGCTATTATCCGCTGTCTGGTATCTGGAAAATGGGCATATGAGTGTAGCGATCTACCCTGGAACGTTTGACCCCATCACAAATGGCCACAGTGACCTGATTCAAAGGGCGGCTAAGCTGTTTGACTGTGTCATCGTGGCGGTGGCGGCGAGTTCGGGAAAAGGCGCCAGGGGACCAACGTTCAGTACCCGTGAGCGGGTTGGTCTGGCAGCCGAAGTGTTGGCAGATATCCCCAACATAAAAATTCTGGAGTTTGACACACTGCTGGTAGACTTTACCCGCCAAGTGGGGGCTGATGTCATTCTCCGCGGCCTGCGTGCAGTGTCAGATTTTGAGTACGAATTTCAGCTGGCCGGAATGAACCGGCGGCTTGCACCGGAGGTGGAGACCATGTTTCTCACTCCGGCTGAACAGTTTGCTTATATCTCCTCCAGCCTGGTGAAGGAGGTTGCGGCGTTGGGTGGTGACGTGTCCGAGTTTGTTCACCCCACCGTTGGGTTGGCCCTAGGGAAACTCTGAACAAGCCATGGCTGATCGCCTTGCGCTCAGGAGTCGCTATATCTGAGTTGAAGAGCTAGCGCCTGCTGAGCACCGATCAAATCGGTCAGACTTATTCATAGGTTCCTTAGTGCGCCGATAACATATTTTTTATAATCAGGGGCAGTGTCCCGAATTTTAGGAGTTTAATATGGCTTTAATTATTACTGAAGAGTGCATCAACTGCGATGTGTGTGTGCCTGAGTGTCCCAACGATGCAATCGCTATGGGTGATGAGATCTATGAGATCGACCCAGATCTTTGCACCGAGTGTGTGGGTCACTATGACGAAGCCCAGTGTGTTGAAGTCTGCCCGGTTGACTGTATTCCCGAGGATCCAGAGCACAAGGAGACCCCGGAGCAGCTGATGGCCAAGTATGAGCGTCTTTCCGCCGAGTGATTGTGTTCTAGGAGCCTGTCCGAGAATAGGGACCAAAATGGCTTTTCCGTAGTAGGTTCCTCTATTCCCTGACAGGCTCCTGGCTAAGCGGGTACGGAAAGGTCCCTATGGGGCCTTTCTGCTTTCTTGAAAGCTGAAAAGAGCCACTCTGGAAGAGAGTAGAGGTGACTCTATTCGATGAATGGTCGTGACTATTCAGCTATACCTATTTTTGGATTGTTTTCACGGCAGGGGTCGAAACCCGACCCCAAACCTAAAATCTGAGGAGAGTATCTATGCAATTTAATCCATGTCGTGGTCACGATCACTGTACCGAGGATGGCACTCATTGTCAGGGCTGCGGTCGTAGCCACCAAGAGGTAGCCCAAACCCGTGCTCTGATCGGCAGTGTTGCAAAGTACGCCCTGGATATGGGTTATGAGAATATTAAGGAGTTCACAACATTTATCGGCGACAAAGCGGCAAAGAAAGCAGCGTTTGCACAGATGCAGGAGGCCGCTGGTGAGGATAGTGGCACCTCCCCGTAGGTGCGGCACCCTCGCGGGTGAGCCCATCGCCCAGTCTGTGGAAGATGGCACTTCCCCAAGGCGTTACTGCACCCCTATGGCACGGACTTTTTAAGAAGTTACCAGAATGGAGCGGCCAACTGCGGAGTCATTGTAGGGGTATCTGTTAACACTGCTGTCCCGTTAACTCCCTCTCCCCTGTGGGGAGAGGGTTGGGGTGAGGGGAATCTATAGATAAGTCGTTGATTTAATTCACCCTCACCCTGGCCCTAGCCCTCTCCCTCATAGGGAGAGGGAATGTTCTATTGCAGTATGTCATGTTGCTGTTGATATATGCGCCCTAAAAAATACCTCCACCAAAGGAGTTACTGCAACATACTACAAAGTTAACGGGACAGCAGTGATCTGTTAAAGTAATCATTTATGCTTAGATAAAGTTCCAGAATCTAAATGCTCAGGCACAGCCCGTTGAAGCAGGCATTCTCGATATAAGCCGTTACCCGGATCGTTGATAAATAATACGATTAGCCTGATTTTGACAGGCTGAATTCAGCCAAAAGTGGTGCGCTTGCGACTAGAATTCACCAACTCGCTATTTGTAAACTGTCACTGTAATTTGTCACCGTAACTCGCGTAACTCAATGGCTGTACAGGGACTCAACCCTGTTAGCTCGGATTATTCATGAATGCTGCGCGCCCTCGCTGGCTCCATTGCCCGCAACAAAATTTCAGAGTCAGTTCTTTCGGACCTCCCTAAACTGCCCAAAAATCACCCGTTTTTCTGGACAGACTATGGTGCTTCTGATGCAGTATAAAAAATAATTTTACGCAAAATCAATCGATTAGCGTTCCATGCTCGCAGGTCAAGTGTCCAATAAGATGTGTTAATTCTATTGAATCAATAGCATGCAACCTTTTTGGACAGTAGGTTCAGGGAGGGCTGTCTTTAATTTTCATCAATCATAATTGGCAGGTGCAGGGTAAAGAACTAAAGACCCCTATCTCTTGTTAATCCAGCGGCTCCTTATGGGCTAATCGTGTAATTTGAAGGTTGAATCTTCAATCACCATTAGTTATTGTTATCTATATGATTGAACGCGATATGAAAAAAACAGCACTGCTGTTGGCAGGCCAATATCCGGTTGTTGTTATTACCGGGCCACGACAGAGTGGTAAAACCACCCTTTGCCGAACAACCTTTCCTGATAAAGCATATGTCAATCTGGAAATGCCAGATATTCGGCAATATGCCATGGATGATCCCAAGTCATTCCTGACTGATTACGCTGAGGGTGCAATTCTCGATGAAATACAGCGTGCTCCTGAGCTATTATCTTACATTCAGGGCATGGTGGATGAAGATGATCGGGCCGGTCGATTTATTCTTACCGGCAGTCAGCAATTTGAACTGATGCATTCAGTAACCCAGACGCTGGCGGGTAGGGTTGGCCTGTTGAAGTTGCTACCACTCAGTCTGGCTGAGTTACAGAGGCATGGTTTTGATGCAAGCCCGGACACCCATCTTTTTACCGGCAGCTATCCACGCATCTATGATAAAAATCTAAATCCAACCCAGGCCATGGGTGATTATTTTGAGACCTATGTCCAACGTGATATCCGGCAACTGGTGCAACTTAAGAATGTGGCGGTGTTTGAAACGTTTGTTCGCCTTTGTGCGGGCAGAACCGGTCAGTTACTTAATCTTAGTGCATTAGGCGCTGATGCCGGTGTGTCGCATGCAACAGCCAGAGAATGGATTAATGTTCTGGAGGCAAGTTATATCCTCTTCCGGTTGCGCCCATGGCATGCGAATATATCAAAACGGCTGGTGAAATCGCCGAAACTCTATTTCTATGATACGGGCTTGGCATCATATCTTCTTGATATGGAATCCACAAAACATATGCGGAGTCACCCTCTTCGGGGGGCTCTTTTTGAAAACATAGTCATTGTTGAAGCGCTGAAGCAGAGGCTGAACCGTGGTAAGCGCAGCAACCTTTCATTTTATCGCGACAGCGCTGGTCATGAGGTGGATCTATTGCTGACATCCGGAACTGACCTCTACCCCATCGAAATCAAATCTGGCACGACGGTCAATCGTGATTACTTCAAGGGCTTAAACTTCTTTTCCAAACTTAAAAATCTATCCATCACCAGAGGGGCTGTCATTTATGCCGGTGATGACGCTCAGACACGGGGATCATGGCAAGTGTGTCCTGTTAAAGCGATGGGAAATCTGCTGCTGTCTCTAAATGAGGAACAATAATGAGGTAAAGGATAGGAATAACTAGGGTCAGGTACAAATTAAACGCTATACCCAGTCCCTTCATGAAAATAAAATCACATTTAACGAGGGGTGATTGTATAGTTCCATGTTGGCAACAAAGAGTGGCTATTAATGGCAAGAAGTCGGGTGATTAATTTAATGTGTATCTGACCCCAGTTATTCAAGTATTCAAGGGATTATCGGCCAGAAAACGGAAACATTTATCAAGCTGATCGTGGTAGCGCTCCGCCTGATGGGTACCAAACTGTTCCACCCCTGCAAGAAAGATATAGATAATATCATCTTCGGCCTTGCGACTGAGGGTATAACCCATAGGGTTCAGGCGACCGAGATCCGTTTCCGGCCGGTCTCCAGTAGTTCACACATGGTTCTGTCACCAGCACCACTGTCGATGCCTTCGGTAACTAGCGCTTGCATCTGAGCTACCTTCATCGCCTGATCTTGATCTCGTCGGATCAGATCACGCACATAATCGCTGGTGTTACTGTAACGGCCGGATTTGGCCTTCTGCTCAACCCAGGACTTCATCGCTCCGGGAAGTGATACATTCATGGTAGCCATAGCCAGTACCTCCTACGGTAAATATGGCAGAAATTGACAAATATTGCCCACCACAGTCTCGTCAGTACAAAACAAGTCTGGTGAGTAGCCTGGGTTGAGCTTGTGAAACCCAGGAAATTCGAATCCAAAATATGACCGCATGAAGTGCCAAGTGGATAAAGATACCGACCAGTTTGCCCCCTCCCGCTTCCACCCAAGCCATCCATTCATCGGTCTGCTATGAATCCGCTCGCGCCGATTTCAATAATTCTGCCATCCAAGACCAGATCCGTGTAATTTTTGACCTCTTTATCTCGTAGCAACTCGGGAAAAGCACATTTAGCACTGGTTGCCAGTTGGGGAATTAGTGCTGTTTAGTGATGGGTGTCCTAAATCTCTTCTAAATCTCTTTGGAGCTGGATCAGAGTCTTGTTTAGTGATGGGTGACCTAAATCTCTTCTTTGCCAACTACAGTCTCGTCAGTACAAAACAAGTCTGGTGAGTAGCCTGGGTTGAGCTTGTGAAATCCAGGAAATTCGAATCCAAAATATGACCGCATGAAGTGCCAAGTGGATAAAGATACCGACCAGTTTGCCCCCTCCCGCTTCCACCCAAGCCATCCATTCATCGGTCTGCTATGAATCCGCTCGCGCCGATTTCAATAATTCTGCCATCCAAGACCAGATCCGTGTAATTTTTGACCTCTTTATCTCGTAGCAACTCGGGAAAAGCACATTTAGCACTGGTTGCCAGTTGGGGAATTAGTGCTGTTTAGTGATGGGTGTCCTAAATCTCTTCTGATAAACCGAATTCTGGCGATAGTAATGCCGTAAACACACTGGCAGACCCATGTTCTTGGTGTCTGTCAGTGTGTTTGGTGTGTTCGCAGCATTACTACTACCGGAATTCGATTTGTCAGGGCTGAATGTCCCTTCTTGCAACGAGGAAATTGATTGACTTTGTGGGTTGAAATTCCTATCGTTTGTCTCTTGTCGGTATAACAGTGGAAATCCACCCCTATATCCCGTCAAAAAATACGGACAGGCTCCTAGTATTTTATTATTGGCGTAGGGCTTTTCTCAATAAGAGCCAAAGCATACCGGGTGGACCTGCCGCTGCCTGAAAGTTTGCTGATTGCACCCTTTTCAAACATGTCAGAGAGATCACGACTCGCTGTGCGATTTGGGCATTTAGCAATTTTTTCATACTTGCGCGTAGTGATGCCGCCCTCGAAACCT
>JBEVXV010001038.1:0-6520 GCA_040505915.1 Sedimenticola sp.
AATAACCATGTGAAAACGTGCGTTAGATTTTCAGATTTTTCCAGTAATGAAGCGCTTTTAAACGTTATTTACAAATAGGTAATTTTGTATATATCCTGGAGTTACCGGTTTCTGCGCACATAAGACTTGTTGACGCTACTGTCATCATCATCATCAATTCTTTATTTCCTCTTTCGAGATTCACATGGCATGACATACATAAGCAAATAAATACAATACAATGTTCA
Source organism: Sedimenticola sp. (assembly GCA_040505915.1). Classification (GTDB taxonomy): domain Bacteria; phylum Pseudomonadota; class Gammaproteobacteria; order Chromatiales; family Chromatiaceae; genus Vondammii. The sequence goes on from JBEVXV010001038.1 coordinate 228, forward strand.
TATACAGTTCACATACATGACCAGTAACGCTGGGGTATGTTCAAGCGCCGCTAAGCCAACTCATGCGAATTGTCATGCGACGCTGAATATACCCGCACGTCAAGGCGTTTACATATCTAATTCATAATTCAATGATTGTGTGTATCATCGTATGAATCACTTAAGACTCATACGTGGCACTGCTGGTTGGCACGGTGTTATAATAAATGTTTACTGATGTGCATATGAAAGAGGCACACGCCTTTAAGAATAAGCAGTATTCGCTCTGTTCGTCGAACTCGTCTAGAACTGTGTTACACTGCTCGCCCATCAATATGTGGAGGAGGGCTTCATTGTCTAAGTCACAGAGAAACACGCTACAGTGTGGCGACAGTGTGTCGACCAGGAAATCCCAGAATGCAGTTCTAGTGGCTAGTGTCTTCGGACATGAAGTGACTATGTGACGAATTAGATCACTGAATTGTCTGTTACACGCGTCACACGTTTGAATGTCGTTTTGTGGTGGCAAAGCGAGGCATTTGACGACGAAATGCACTAGACGAAGTTCTTTGAAAGATGTCGGTACTTTCCACAGAGGACTAACCTGAATGTTAGCGTGGATATGACGAAATCTTTCAAAATCGGTGTCTATTGCAATCGAATTTCTGAATAGCTGAGAAGCATGATCATACAGCACGGCGTTAACCATGCGCTTCCATGTGTTATATGACGGAAATATGTGGTTGTTTATATATGTGTACAAGTGTCTCATAATACCATATTTCGTGAGAATATTAATTATGTCTGGTATGAACCCGAGTTTAACGGTATTATTAGATGCCTGCACACATGTGAACATCCGCCTGAGAAATATTTGTTTTGTAGCTGATGAATCAGGTAAGTTTATGAGTCTGTGTAAAAAGTAGAGTTTTCTTTTGTCAATCTCAAATGTGAGTTTTGTGAACCCTAACATGCTCTCGCACATTAGAGACCGTGTTTGTGCTGGTAGGCATTGTATTTTCTTCATGCAGTAGTGTTGCAATTTTTGAATTTCATACATGTCTTTTTGTGTCATGTTTGACCACGTCTCACAACCATACAAAGCACATGGTATAACCTTTGATCTATATAACTTTGCCAGTGTTATTGGATTGAGCCGTGGTGTTTTGCCGTGCATGTCAAATCCGGCAATCGAATGGAAGGCATTTCTCCCTTTTTGGCATGCCTTCTCCACTTTTACATTGCATTTCATGCTTGATGATAAAGGTATTCCAACGTGTATTGTTGAATCCGTGACTTTTAATATTTCAGATCGGGCGGTCCAAATAAAATCTCTGCTATTCCGCTTTTGAGACGATTTCGACATGATAAGTATTGAGCTTTTGTTTACATTAATACTGAATTTCCAGGTTTCGGCATAATCAACAACAGTGTTAATCATTAGTTGTAACTTCAGTGGAGAGGCAGCGATAAGTGAGATGTCATCCACCAGTGTTGGATTTCCTGCTTGTATATCACATACTGGTACACCTAGATTACCGTTCTGTAGCTCTTCTAGGAGGTCGTTTATGAAAACCAAGTATAATAATGCAGACATCACACCACCCTGTCGCACACCCCGTTGTATTTCAAAAGGAGCTGATTGAGAACCATTCACGGATACAATACTGCGAATGTCAGTGTATGCGTTTTGAATGGTTGATATATAATTTGAAGGTGTACCAAGTTGATTGAGCTTATGTAACATACCTTTATGCCACACTGTGTCAAAAGCTTTTTTGATATCAAGGCATGCGACAAATGTGGTTGCATTACACTCCATAGAGTGAAATATTGCTTCATGAAGATTAAATGAAGCTGTTATCGGGCCCAGTTGTTTTTGATAACCTTGCTGCTGAATGTTTGGAAAACTGGAGATATTCTGCTTCAGCCCTTGCACGAGGTTTTCATGAACGACCCTCTCAAATAGCTTGTACATGACCGGTAGTAATGAGATGGCTCTGTAGCTGTCAGGGTCCGACTTGGATTTGGACCCTCCCTTGTACAGAGGAACAATTATCCCCGTTTTCCATGCCTGAGGAATGTACTGTAATGTCATTATAGACGTGAACAACTTGGACAAGCAATCGTGTAATTTTCGACCACCATATATGATGTGCTCATTTTGCACGCAGTCAATGCCTGGAGATTTACGTTTCTTAAGGGTTTTCAGTTGATTGACTATATCATTTATCGTGAAGTGTGACGAAAGACTGAAGTTGCGCTTGTGGGTGCGTTTATCAAATGCGTGATTGTCATCAAAGGTATATAACTTTTTGAAGTATTCCGAGAACAAGTTAGCTATGGCTTGAGGTTCAGATGCTGTTTTCGAGTCGTACGATAGCTTGTAACAAGCGTTGCTTTTTCTCCGTTTTTGCTGATTAATTAATTTCCAGAATAATCTGATGTCACACTCAGAGCTTTCGTCAATTTCTCGATAAATGCTATTCTCATACTCAAATATTGCTTGTTCTTGGGTTTTTCTGAAAGCTGACTTTGCTTTTTTATATTCAGAATACGAAACATGCTGCATGCCTCTTGGTTTGTTATTTTGCAACCATATTTTGCGCTTGTCCATAGCTAGTCTATGGGCTAGTTTGACCTGTGTAGACCAATATGGCTTTGCATGTTGTTTGAATTTGGACTGTGGTATACACCCTGTCGCGCACGTGCGTAATATATCTGTCACAGCGTTGACTTGTGTTTCAATGTCAGAAATTGTATCAAGTTTTGTATCTACAATTTGTGACAGTGATATATCAACGTTTAGCTGATATGTGATTAACATTTCTGCAGAAGCCTTGTGCCATGCTGGTAGCATAAAGTCTGGTTTGTTGAAAAAATGATTGATAGGCAATGACAGCGTGCAAAATAAAAGCAGATGGTCAGATGCTATTTCAATGTCACTGCTGGATATAGTTTCACAATAACCAATCAAATTATTGCAAGAGTGGTTCACTAGCATGTAGTCGAGTGTAGTTTGCATTGGAAAAAAGCTATAATCAGTACCTCTGTGTTTATCACCTTTGTTTAAGATGGAGATATTGTTTTCGCTTACGAAATTTGTGAACATTTGTTTTTTCATTTTCGATGCGTATGATACTAGGTGGTTGTCAGTGCGAGCGTTGAAGTCACCCAGCATTAAAATATCACCTAGTTCATTGTATGTGCTCCATATGTCCCATATCGAGCGGATGTAGTTTTTATAGTCTTCGATGTTGTTACTGTGTGGTAAGTAGACACCAAAAATGAATACAGGTGTTGTGGTTGGTGTGCTAAATTTTATTCCCACTGTTCTGTCAGATTCGCACTCTGGCAAGTATGAAACTGAGAACAGTAAGGATTTCTTTACAAGTAATGATACTTTGTTATCAAATGCGTTATCTGTTTCCTGATTTTGTGGAAACGCCGTGTACTCGCTGTGCAAGGTATCAATGAATGCCATGTTCGAGACAGTTAATTTGTGTTCACACACCACCGCAACATCTGCGTCCATCATATCAAGCATTCTACCGACACATGTGGCAGAGGACATTATTCCTCTGACGTTCCACGTAAATATATTGAGTGTAGCCATAGAAACTGTAAGTATACATATTGCGAGTAGCGCAACCATAAGGCTAGGTTTTTGCGTGGTGTGCTCCATCAGTCCACCCAATTGTCGTTGTACTGACTATTCACGTAGTCAGTGGTATCGTATGTCACTTTACGATTGGTGTTGTTGCCTGTCGATATCCGAAGATTCCGGTGATACTCGTAATCGGGGCTATCCTGGTACGCGTTGGTGTAATCCCTATTCCGGTATCTGTCATTTGACTTCTGTTGTCGGGCTTGTTTTATCTGGTGTTTTGATTGCCATTTGCTGACAATTATTCCATCTGGCCATTGAATTTCTGATGATTCTACTATGTCTTTTTCATCAGCCGGAATGTTAAGCCGTGCTGCTTGTTCGCCGTTTCGTGTTTTGAACATGCGCACCATGGATGGACTTAGATTGTTTATTTCGAGGAATTCTATTAGCCCAGTGTATGTTGAGTTTTTGTCAATGTGGCCGATGTGATAACGGATTGTATTTCTGTACGACACTCCTTTAAATGTAGACTCAACATTGTTGTGCGGTTGTCGGTTTTGAGACGTACCACTAAATGCATTTGTGGTTGTGCGTCTTTCATTGCTGCTATTTGTCATCGGTGTGTTGTTCTTGTCTCGCTGTGTTTGCGTGTTTTCAATTTCTTTGCGGGTGTGTGATTCATTTCTAGTATGTGTAAGATCTATAACAGCATTTTCCAGATGATCGTTACTTCTGCTAGAAGTATGATTTCGATCTTGTATAGTGGCTGATAGTTGTGTTGTGGGTTTCCGCATTTCTGTCAGCTTGTCGCCAATCAGCTTATCTATGTTGGTGTTACTAGTAAGTTCACGGTCTTGCCCTGATGCACCATTATCACTATGTTTGTTTTCACTGGCATCCTGATGTGAATACATACTGTATACGTTTTCATCGTTCTGCATACTTGAATTCCTAACATCGTGTGTGGTGGTTTTACCCAAACCGACGCCTATACTACTGGCGTCTGAATGTGTATTTTCTCCAGTGTGTGTTTTAGTAACTTCACATGTATCACGTTGTATTTGTGCACGTGTATCACTTTGTGTTTGGTCGTTTATGTTGTCTCGTGAATTCGCGATACGAGGCGGCTTCGGTAGGTTGGCAAAAAGTGACTGATGCCCTGTATTCATATGACTCACAGGTAAGTCGCGTGTGCCTACCTGTTGTTTGGTTCCGGCACTCGATTGCTTGTTTTCATTGTTATTTTCCGCTCTTTGAGGGCTAACGCTATTAGCAAAAGATTTGTATGACAGTATAAGTTTATTGCAATTTGTAATTTGGGATTGCATGTTTTTTGACGAGTCTTCGATACTTTTTATTCTTTTGTCATTTATATGAGAGTCAAAATTGTCTATATCTTTCAATGAATTGGCTGTCATCTTTCTAAACGAGTCGAATTGTGTAAATTTATTGGTCTGTTCCATTGTTAATTTGTCTATTCGTTCAGTGTTCTGTTGCCCACTTCGTGTGATAGTCTTAATTAAGGTATTGTGCTCTGTGATATGTTTTTGTATCACTTCAATACCTGATTGTGTCTTGGTAATAGTTGACATAGCAGATTGTGCGTTGTCAATAATGTCCTTACTATCTGCCAACTTTTTCTGCATGTCTTTTATGGTTGATTCTAAATTTGTTATTCGTGTAATTGCAGAATGTAGTGTCGCTTTCAGGGTAACTATGTCCGCGTTTATTGTTGAGGATTGGAATATGTCTGAATCGGATGCAGAGTGTTTCTTTTTCTTCAGAGTACTCACACTGAATATAGACTCAATTTCAGACGAATCCCCTTGTAAATAGTGCGTGATTATATAACAGTCCGCCGCCAGTTTATAACTGCTCGAACTTTTCGATGTCGACTTGCGGTTTTTTAGTTCACCTGTGGGACATTTATCTATGCGCTTTGCACGTTCGCCCAGTATCCGACGGTACCAGTATATCGTATTACTGTTGTTACTTGTTTCACTAATCAGCCTTTCAATGTATATGTCACGTGGTAGATTATACAGCGTGCTGTCTAGATTGCTATACACTTGCTGATTCGGCGGCGGTATCGATAACTGTGTAGCTATTAGTATTGAGTCGTTCACCATCGGCGATTCGGTTTGTTGAACTTCCGGCAAAACGCAGTCGCCGTAATAATTCAATTCATCCTGTGTATAATATGCCGCAGGGTGTAGTGTGGTATAGGTTTGATCGCATTGTGTCATCATTGGCGATTCAATTCCCATTGTTCCATGCGTAGGTGGACATGCTGTTGTGACACATTGGTCAGTTTGTATGGAAGTAGCCATTGTCCAGTGCTCAGCGATGCGTGACGGGTTTCCCGCCGTGGGTCGTTTTGGGATTATTATTATAACCCCACCCACTTTTTCTACTGTGGAAACTGTTCCGACTACTAAAACATAATTTAGATACTAGTGACGAATATTAGAACTATGTATTGTCTTTGTATTGCATAATTACATATCTTACATGTTTCAAGCGAAGTTTTAGTCCAACTAGATAATAATTAATTGGTAAATTATTCCTCCGATTTGCAATGTATGTTTACACTAATACGTCACTTCCGTTTCCGATTTGCCGGCCATACTGAAGGGCAGTCCCATTAGGGAGGGGATGCTGATTTGTAATTCTTCATAGTTAACATTTATGGCAGGGGTTCACA
>JBEVXV010001039.1:0-2655 GCA_040505915.1 Sedimenticola sp.
ATCATCTGCGAAAATTTTAACAAGATTTACGACTATTTCTGGTAGGTCATTGATAAAGAGTAAAAACAACACGGGTCCGAGGACACTACCCTGTGGAACTCCGGAAATTACTTCTGCCCAGTCTGATTTTTCACTATTAATAACTACTCTCTGTTTACGATTCTCCAAGAAACTTCGAATCCACAACAAAACACTACCTCTTATTCCATATGCATGGAGTTTACTCAGTAAACGTTCAAATGGCACAGTGTCAAACGCTTTTCGAAAGTCTAGGTATATAATGTCTATACAATCCCCACTGTCTAGTATTTCAGTCCAGGTTTCTATCACTTCTAGCAACTGAGTTACACAGGAATGTCCACCACGAAAGCCATGTTGGTGATCTGAGAATAGATTATGTTTGTCCATATGTTTCATAAGTTTTTCCTTTACTATTCGTTCAAGAAGTTTACATGTCGTTGCAGTTAAACTCACTGGCCGATAATTTTCCGCCAATTTCTTACTGCCCTTTTTGTATATAGGTGTGATAAATGCTTTTTTCCATTCAGTGGGAACTGATCCAGTTGATACTGACAGATTGAATAGAGTTGTCAACGGTTCACACAATACATGTCTAAGTTCAAATAGTACTTTGTTGTGTATTCCATCCGGACCTGGTGTCTTCTTAGTGTCTAATTTGGTTAAATGTCTCATAACATCTTCTTGCGTTATCTGTATTTCGCTCAGTTCTGATGTGAATGTCCTATCAATAATTGACGGAATTGTTGTTGTAATTTCCTGTGTAAATACACTCACGAAAAAACTATTTAGTACATTCGCTTTCTCCAAGTCTGATGTGGTTAATTGGTTGTTTTCCATAATTAAGTCACTTACACTATCCTTTGTTTTAGTTTTTGACTTAACGTATCTCCAAAATGCCTTATTATCTTCTTGAATGTTCTCAGCTAAAGATTTCTCATAGTTCTGCTTTGCTATTCTGATAATGTTTGTCGTTTCGTTCCGCTGCTCTGCGTACTTACAGAAATTAGTGTCATTTCTTTGGTTTTGATACTTGACCCAAGCTCTGCGTTTCTTATCAACAGCTTTAGCGGTGTCCTTATTCATCCAAGGCTTTCTGAAGCATGCTCTACTTCTGGAGATCGGAATATGCTCCTTCATAGATAAGTCTATTTTCCCGGAGAGAAATTCCCAGTATCCGTCCACTGATGTAATGGGAGCATCATCCCAGTCTACACTTTGCAGGTACTCATTTATAGCAGTATAGTCTCCTTTATAGTAATTTAGTCGTTGAGGACCTGCATCATGGGGCTGGGTATAGCAATTATAATCAAATGTTAGTAGACGGTGGTCACTTTTCCCTAGTCCAGGCAAGTACTCTAGATTACTAACCATTGATTCCTCGTTTGTAAAAATTAGGTCAAGAATATTAGCACTGTGACCCTCTCGGAGTCTTGTCGGTTCAAGCACGTGTTGAAATAAGAATGTATCTTTCACAACCTCCAGGAAAATTGATGTTTCACTTTGAATCGGTAGACTACAATGTCCTTCTAACCAATTAATGCTTTTGTAATTAAAATCGCCTGATATTAGTACGTGTGAATAGTTTGCATCTGCAGCACGTTTCATCAAAATGTTCAGATTTCTATTGTTTTCTGCATCACTTTTATCTGGGCTTCTGTATATACATCCAACTAGTAATTTATCGCTACTACATAGCTTTATCTCACAAAACACTGCTTCTTCATATTCTAAGTCCTTAAATAGGTCGACACTCAGTGCTGATTGGCTTTTATGAATGTAGATTGCAACTCCTCTACCTTTACTGAGACAAGGAATAAATGATTCATAGTCTTCAAGTTCGTATTCAATTCTCTCCATAAAACTGCTCGAATGCTTGGGAAATATTTCCGTCAAAATAACGATTGTAGGTTTATCTGTTGAAATTAAGCACTCAAGTTCATCTTTTTTATTCAACAGTGAATCACAGTTTGTATATACAACTTTAAAGGCACTATTTACAGTGTTATTAAAAACATTATTCTTTCGTAAAATAAACTTCCTAAAAGGGCTCCCCGGTGGAAGATGCTGTGGCATCATCACCTTCTGCAGCCGAGCGTTTCATTATTTTGCCCCTAGAAATGTACAAGTCTGTTTCACCTTTGTCTTTCCTTGAACGTAATTCACTTTCTAGCAGTTTGTAACTTTCTCTTTCTGCCACTGTAATATCTCTGGATATTGAAACAGAAGCCAAGTCTTTATTGGTTGGATTTTTCAATAATCGTGCGTTAGTCAATATTTGCCGTCTCTCGGATTTCTCTATGAAGGTTGTACGAATTGGCCGTGGATTAGTGTAATTTATCTCCCCATTCTCATTTCTACGTAATTTGCCAACACGTATAATGGACGATATTTTGGGGTCTGGAACACCCAGTTCAGTGCCTAAGCTTTTCATAAATTGTCTATCGTGGTCTACTCTCTTTTTCGCGTCGGTTTTCTTCGATTCCTGAACTTTGTAGATAAATAAGTTTCTTTCGCGCTTAGCTATGTCCTCCCTTTCTTTAAATTTAGATTCCATGGCGTTTGTTAGCTCTTTAGATAACTCTTCCCTCATTGTTGACAAGTCTGACGCAACTTCCTCTCGTATTTTGTTTTTCA
>JBEVXV010001040.1:0-2358 GCA_040505915.1 Sedimenticola sp.
ATACTCCAATAGCGTTATGCTTGCTTGTGGGCTTCTAGCAAATACCTTGCAACTGCCACCGTATTTCAATAAACACCGCCCCCCGTAGGAGCGAACTTGTTCGCGATTAGCTTCGTAGGACTCTCTTCGCGAACAAGTTCGCTCCTACGATCAAATTCTGACCTGATTACCACTGAGGCTCAGACTATGATATGAAGAAGATCAGTCAATATTGGCCGCAAATGAACGCAAATATTTGGAAAAATCTCCATATTGCGAAGCAGCTGAACATACTCTCGATTATTATTTCGTTAGTACCCTGAAGATTTATCCTCGAAGGGTAAATTTAGTGTCATATTCGCGTTCATTTCCGGCTGAGTTCCAGGGGTAATTAGGATTCAATTTATGCCAGACTTATTCAGAGGCTCCTTAACATTTATCAACGATTCTACTGGCAGCATCTGCTATCTTTTACTCACAATCTAATCACTTCACTGCATCACCCGAAACCACCCCTTAATGACCCAACAAACCTCCTCTCCGACGCTCAATAATCCTGAAAGATATCCACCGGGCGATCTCGCAATCTGGATCTTTATTCTTGCTGAGCTGTCGGTATTCGCGATCTTCTTTGCCGCTTATGCCTTTACCCGCATGAATAATGTGGAACTGTTCAACGAGTACCAGCAGCATTTGGACTCCAGGGCGGCATTGATCAACACACTCGCACTAATCACCAGCTCCTATTTTGTTGTGCGGGCAGTCGCCGCCATCAGAGAGAACAACATCCGGCACTGTGTTCACTGGCTGTTGGCGGCAATCGCCATGGGGGGGCTGTTTGTTGCCGTCAAAATTGTAGAATACGCCCATCATTTTGGTCAAGGAATCAACCTCAGTACCAACACCTTCTACATGTTTTACATCTCCCTCACCTTTTTTCATTTCATGCATGTCATCATGGGGATGGTGATTCTTGGGGCAGTGGCAATGAAGGCACACCGTGGGGGGTACAGTGCCACTGAGCATACCGGTGTCGAAACCGGGGCCTCCTACTGGCACATGGTGGATCTGGTGTGGCTGATCCTATTCCCTCTAATCTACGTCATGAGATAACAGGTTATGGATCGGAAAAACACGCTTGGTATACGTCCCTGCACTTGGGTCTATATCCTTCTTATGGGCTTCACCCTGGTCACCTTCATGGTTGGACAGATGGAATTCAGCGGACTTACGGTCTCCCTTCTGGTGCTATTATTAGCTCTCATCAAGGGACAGTTGGTCGGCGCCTATTTCATGGGCCTTGGACGACTGCGTGGCTTGTGGCGCTGGCCCGTCTTTATCTGGCTGTTTATACCGGGTATCTTAATCAGCACCGCCTTCTACCTTTCTACGTAATTATAGAGTCAAAACGAATAATGAGTGACGTATCAGCAAACAGCACAGAGGCAGAGCTGCCCTTCTACCGTTCCCAGGGTAATGAAATTGCTCTCTTTGAGCACGCCTACAAGCACCAGTTGCCGATGCTGATCAAGGGGCCTACCGGGTGTGGCAAAACCCGCTTTATCAATTATATGGCGGCTCGCCTGAAACGACCGGTTTATACCGTCTCATGCCATGACGACCTCACTGCAGCAGATCTTGTTGGACGCCACTTGATCGGTGACAACGGTACCTACTGGAGTGATGGCCCGCTCACCCGTGCCGTGCGTGAAGGTGCGATTTGCTATCTCGACGAAGTGGTGGAGGCACGCAAGGACACCACCGTGGTACTCCACCCGCTTACCGATGACCGGCGAATTCTGCCGATTGAGCGTACGGGGGAGACGCTTCATGCCCCCCCAGGCTTTATGCTGGTGGTCTCCTACAATCCGGGCTACCAAAATCTGTTGAAAGGAATGAAACCGAGCACGCGGCAGCGTTTTGTCGCCACCCGCTTCGACTTCCCTGAACCGAACCTTGAACAGGAGATTCTCCAGGGAGAAACCGGTATTGATGCACCGCTGGCAAAACGTCTGGTTAATCTTGCCACCGCCCTGCGCGCCCTCAAGGAGCACGATATTGAAGAGGCCGCCTCCACTCGGCTGCTGATCTATACCGCCACCCTGATACTGGGCGGCTACGACCCGATAGAGGCGTGCCGTGCCGCCCTGGTTGAGCCTCTCACCGACGATGAAGAGACCACCAAGGCACTGATGGAAGTGGTCGATATCACCTTTGGATAGGTGCTACGGGTTTTTTAGCTGGCCAATTTTGAAAACTTCCTTTGTCATTGACTGAAATCGAGTGTGATCAAATAACTCAATGAGGCGTTCCACAAAACTCCAGTCCCGCCGTCTCTGGTTTCAGGCAGGCTTCTTCCTGCTCTTTATCCTGGCACCG
>JBEVXV010001040.1:2458-8142 GCA_040505915.1 Sedimenticola sp.
ATCAAATAACTCAATGAGGCGTTCCACAAAACTCCAGTCCCGCCGTCTCTGGTTTCAGGCAGGCTTCTTCCTGCTCTTTATCCTGGCACCGCCACTGGATCTATTTCGTTACGACCTGACTCAGGGCCACTTCTTCTTTTTAGGAATGCACTGGACTCTTGGACTTGATGCCTTTATCGCCGGCGAGATAGGGCCGACCGAGGCAGGGCTGAACCTGATTTTTCGTGGTTTCATCCCTCTTGCCACGGTTGCCAGCGGTCTGATCTGGGTCGCCTGGCGTTTTGGCCGTCTCTACTGCGGATGGCTCTGCCCCCACTTTTCAGTGGTGGAGATGATCAACCACCTGATGCTCCGCTCAAGCGGTAAACCGAGTATCTGGGAGAAGAGGCCGCTGCCCCGCCTCCAGGCGGATGGCCGTCACCTCACCCCCAACCGCTGGCTCTGGCCACTCACCTGGCTTGCCGCTCTCTTTTTCGCCTTTGTCTGGGCCCTCGCCCTGCTCTCCTACTTGCTGCCCCCATTTGAGCTCTATCACAACCTACTTCATGGTGAACTGACTCCCAACCAGTTCCGTTTTCTGGCTGTCGGCAGCACACTCCTATTTATCGAGTTTATGTTTGCCCGCCACCTCTTCTGCCGCTTCGGTTGCGCCGTTGGCCTTTTTCAGAGCCTGGCATGGATGGGTAATGACCGCGGCATGGTGGTCGGTTTTGACAAACAGCGCGCCAGGGAGTGCAGTAACTGCAACAATGCCTGTGAAAATGTCTGTCCGATGCGGCTCAAACCCCGCAGTATCAAGCGTCGCATGTTCACCTGTACTGAATGCGCCCAATGCATCTCCGCCTGTGAGCAGGTGCAAAGTTTTCAGAGTGATATCACCCTGCTCAAGTGGGTGCTGGATGAAGAGGCTATAGCAGTAACCGGCGCGGATGACGGCAGAGAGCCAAGCGGAAAAGAGAACGCCCCCGATCCCAGCGGTAAAGACTCGGAGAAATAGCAATGGAAGAGAAAGTCGGCGAATTCTGGCACCGCATCATCACCCGCATGGCGGATACCCGCTACCCACAAGCGGCAGTGACTCTCGACTCTGTCAGCACCACTGTCGGCATCATCTTTCGCGCTCTGGGTGGGGATGGTGGTCTGCAGGTGGAAGCCGCCAACGCCGAAGCTCATGGTGCAAGACGCGGTCTGCTGCAACGAATCGCCGGCAGCAATCGGCAGGTGGAACTTGCATGGCGGGATGAACAGTCGTTACGCCTACCCGCCGTGATCGACTATTTTCCTGATAAAACCCTCAACAGAGACCTCTATATCTGGCTCGCCGCCCTGGCCACTGGAGAGTCCCATGGGGAGGAGCCCTGGTTCAGAAAAAATCAGCGACTCACGGCGCAAACACTGGATCGCTATCCGGGACTTCGCCCTCGCTATCAACGCTTGGCTGAGGCACACATCACTCAGCGCATGTCTCCTGAAAAAATGCCCGCCGATGAAGCCGCGCAAGAGCACGCCATACGCCAAGCGCTGGTCGGTCCGGGAAGTCAGCAACAGCTGCCCGCCGCCAAGCTACCGCCACAACCGGTACCACTCTGGCTTCACCCCTTTCCACCCATTGCCGCAATCAAGCCGAGCGGTGAGGGTGATGATGGAGAGGGATCGAGCAAGGGCGAAATAAAAGAGCTTGAGGATCAGCGAAGACGCAAAGCAGAGCGCGCTGAAAAGCCGAAGAGCCAAGACCAGGGGCTGATCACCATCCGCATGGAGAATATCTTCAGTTGGGGTGAATTCATCAACCTTGACCGTGGCTCCGAGGAGAATGATGATCTGGACGATGCCGCCGACGCGGTGGATGATATGGAGACCATGAGCATCAGTCGCGATGCCAAGGCCTCTGCCGGTAAGCTACGCTTTGACCTCGACCTGCCCTCTGCCGCCGAAGACGACCTAGTGCTTAGTGAGGGCATTCTGCTACCGGAGTGGGACTATAAAAAACAGCAGCTATTAGCGGATCTCTGCCGCCTGGTACCCATGATGGCGGCTGATGCCGAACCGTGCGTCCTGCCCACACACCTGCGTCAGACCGCACTGAAACTGCGTGCGCAATTTCAACAATTGATGCCGGCCCGGATCTGGCACCGGGCTCAGCAAGAGGGGTGTGAGATCGATATCGATGCCTACCTGCGCTTTACCACCGACCGTGCCGCCGGTCATGTTGCCACCGCTGACGGGCTCTACCGTGATCTGCGAATCGGAGCTAGAGATCTCTGCTGCCTGTTGCTGGCCGACCTCTCACTCTCCACTGACACCTGGATAAACAACCAGTCAAGGGTAATCGATGTAATCAGGGACTCCCTGTTTCTATTTGCTGAAAGCCTCTCGGCAACCGGTGACCAGTTTGCCATGTACGGCTTCTCATCACGCAAGCGAGATCCTATCCGTTATCACCAGCTGAAGGCATTTAATGAGAGCTACAGCGGCAATATCCGTGGCCGCATCAATGCTATTAAGCCGGGCTATTACACCCGTCTGGGCGCCGCTATTCGTCACAGTAGCAGCCTGCTGACAGCCCAACCTGCCGGGCGACGACTGTTACTGATTCTTACAGACGGCAAACCCAATGACCTCGACAAGTATGAGGGCCGCTACGGTATTGAAGACACCCGCCAGGCCATCCACGAGGCACGACAACTCGGTCTGCAACCCTTCTGCGTTACCATCGATGCACAGGCCAATGACTACCTGCCCCACCTCTTCGGTAGCGGTGGTTATGTTGTCATTCACAAACCATCACAGCTGCCCAAGGAGCTGCCGTTGCTCTATGGGCGCCTGACAAAAAACTAAAGTAACTATTCACCTCACTACTAAAATCCGCCATTTCTGCGTTACAAAATGATCATTTACTAGTATCTTTCAAGTTCTCACAATGCAGTCAGGCGGGATGGATGGATCGGCGCTCCAAAACAGGGAGTTATTGTTTCGTGAGCCCTTAAAGACGTCAACGGCTGCAGGATCTTGTTGATAGAGAAGCGATTAACCTATGGGAACCGCAGATGAAACGGAAAAAACTTTTAAAAAAACTGGCCGATTATCTAAATCTCAATAAACACCAACTCCACAAAAGGATCCAAAAACTCAAGGATATCCTCAAGCAGTTGCGGGAGAAGGAGCGGAGACTGATAAAAGCGCATAAAGAGGAGAAGGATGAGAAAAAACGGCAACGGCTGAGGAAAGAGCTCGATATTATCCATGCACAGAGGGCAAAAGGGATCAAAATGGTCAAGACGCTCTCTCGAGGCCACTGATTTATTACAGCAATCCTCCCCAGGTTTAGCTAGCGATTTTGTAACTATTCAGCACCACAAAGAAATCGCTGGTAACTGTTCAGATTGCCCCTGAAATTCGTCAGTTCAAGGCGAAAAATGTGAGTTTACATGGCTAAATGATCATTTTTTAACGCAGAAATGGCGGATTTCAGGGGTGAGCTGAATAGTTACCCGATTTTATCCCCATTTCCGGTGAACCATTGGAGATGGGTATAATGAACCGATACCTTTTGCCACTACAACGGATGCAATATGACCACCATCAAACAGCAAGACCTCATAGAAAGTGTCTCCGATGCCCTGCAATACATCTCCTACTACCACCCCATTGACTATATCCAGGCACTGACCAAGGCGTGGGAACGCGAGAAGTCAGCAGCGGCCAAGGACGCCATGGCCCAGATTCTGGTCAACTCGCGGATGTGCGCAGAAGGCCACCGGCCGATCTGCCAGGATACCGGCATGGTAGTCGCTTTTGTCGAGGTCGGCATGGAGGTCACCTGGGATGCTGAAATGGGTCTGGAGGAGATGATCAACGAGGGTGTGCGCAGAGCCTACAGCGCACCGGAAAACGTACTGCGCGCATCGGTGGTCAGCGATCCGGCGGGAGCACGCGTCAACACCCGTGACAACACGCCGGCGGTGATCCACACCCGGCTGGTACCCGGCGATCATGTAGAGATCAAGCTGGCGGCCAAGGGAGGGGGTTCAGAAAATAAATCGCGCTTTACCGTTCTCAACCCCTCGGGCAGTCTGGTGGATTGGGTGCTGGAGACCATGCCGACACTGGGTGCTGGCTGGTGTCCCCCGGGTATGCTGGGAATCGGCATTGGCGGCTCCGCCGAGAAGGCGATGCTGCTGGCAAAAGAGTCGCTGATGGAACCCATCGATATTCACGAGCTTCAGGCCAGAGGCCCGAACAGCCGTACCGAAGAGTTGCGACTGGAGCTGTTCGAGAAGGTCAATGCCCTGGGAATTGGGGCTCAAGGTCTAGGTGGAGTAACCACCGTACTGGATGTCAAAATCAACGACTACCCAACCCATGCCGCCTCACTGCCGGTGGCCCTGATCCCCAACTGCGCCGCCACCCGCCACATTGAATTTACCCTCAATGGTGATGGCCCCGCAGAACTGCAGCCACCGAAAGCAGAAGATTGGCCGGAGGTGACCTGGGAGGCGTCAGCAGACGCCCACCGTGTCAACCTGGACAAGGTCACCCGTGAAGAGATCGCCGGCTTCAAGCCCGGTGACCGGGTGCTGCTCTCAGGCAAACTGCTCACCGGGCGTGATGCCGCCCACAAACGGATTCAGGAGCTACTGGAGAAAGGCCAACCCCTGCCAGACGGCGTCGACTTCAACAACCGTTTCATCTACTACGTCGGCCCGGTCGATCCTGTAGGCGATGAGGTGGTCGGCCCCGCCGGCCCCACCACCGCCACCCGCATGGACAAATTTACCGACATGATGCTGGGAGAGACCGGCCTGATCGGCATGGTCGGCAAGGCAGAGCGTGGCCCCGCCGCCCGCGAGTCGATCAAACAGCATGGCGCCGTCTATCTGATGGCGGTAGGAGGCGCCGCCTACCTGGTCGCCAAAGCGATCCGTTCATCCCGCATTGTTGCATTTGAGGAGTTGGGAATGGAGGCGATCCGTGAATTTGAGGTGGTGGATATGCCGGTCACCGTCGCCGTAGACAGCCGCGGTGACTCTGTCCATGAAAGTGGCCCGGCCGAGTGGCGGGTGAAGATCGCAGAAATCGGGAAGATCTGATTAGTGGTGATTAACCGGAAATGAACGCGTATAGACGCAAATATTAAAGAGCCGCCCCTTTCACCAGTGTAACTATTCACCATGGTCTAAAATTTGGCACTGAGCACTTATCGTCGGCTACTTGCGTAGGGAATATCTTTGGCATGGATGCCAAAGTAAGCTTCATGGATGAATTTATGCGATTCCCGAAGCAAGTAGCCGATGATAAGTGCGGTGTCCATTGATGTGCTGAATAGTTACTCACCAGTTGCATCAATTTAGGCAGCTCAAAAATTTGCGTTCATTTCCGGCTAAAAAAATACCTCCCACGGCTCACCGCTTTAACTCCTCATCACGATAGTGGACATCAAGCCAGCACCTGGGGAGGGACTCACCGGAGAGAAACTCCAACTCACTTTTGGGGAACTTCTCCGGATCCTGGAGTTCTTCACCCGCCGTATAGCGACCTACCAGCCTGGGATGATTTGGATTGATCAGGTCGTTGAAACTCAACACCTCAACTATGCTGTTGTTTTTGATATGTTTAAGAAACATGCCACCCTCCATTTCCATTTGGATCTGCCGGCAAGGCAATTAACCTTCCCGGACTAAGTA
>JBEVXV010001041.1:0-6295 GCA_040505915.1 Sedimenticola sp.
GCCGTGCTTCAAGTACGTTTGTAACGCCAGGTAGTGTGCGACGTAATTTCTTTTCGGCAAGAACGTTTGGCACAGTTTTTTCTCTGATTTCAATGCCAAGCCGGAGTCTCTTGCCAGTTTTTTTGTGTAGTCCGATACGTCATTTTCGGTTATTGTGACATTTTCCGTAATTAATGGGAATTGGTCGTGAACGTCGTGGAGCTCGTCCGGGTAATCCAAGTCGCAGACAAAGATGTATCCCTCGTCAGCGTCGTCCGGAATGGAACATACATCCAGCTGTTCAATCTCATAGTCGGACAGCCATCGAAAACCGTGTGTCGGTAGCATAAAGTCCTTCATGATGCTGGGATAGAGTGAGTTGAAATCCCAGAAGCGCAACTGTGTCGTGGGGAGATCTGGCTTGTATTCTCCATTTGGCATATCTGGGAAATTCGCCCGGCTATATCGCTGTCCACCGCAGACAGTCAAGCCCCCGCGTATCGCACTTTCCACCGTGAGATGCATGTCTTCATCTGTTATCAGTTCCAGTCGAACTTCAGTTTGCAGGAGACAACTGTCCCAGCTGACAGCGGGCAAACTGAAGTACCACATAGGATCCAATAAAAAATCATTCATCATGAGATCTCTGAAGTTTTCAAGTACGTCAGCGAATTGTAGACACTCTATGGTCAGATATGTTTTAACATATTCTTCAACTGTCTGTAGTTGCATGGCTGACCATAGTCGGGTGGCATGCTGATACGATTCGTCAGAGATTTGCACATCATTCAGTCTGTCGTAGAAAGCGGATTTTGGTGGAAGTTCCGTCTCAGACAGACGCACAGGTTCGTCCAGGTAATCTGAGAAAACTGACTGCTTCCTGACAAACATGTCAATGTTATTCTCTGGCAAGTAAGTCCTGATGTTCTTGAACGCGTCGGTGCCTGATTTGGTGAACAGTCCGACTACAAGCTCACCGAGAGGCGCTTTAATGAAACGCTGAAAGTCCAAATAGCGACACCTGTTCACGCTGATGGAAATATAGGTGTCCATGCTCTGCGGTATTACAGTCACGGCACGTGCTCCGAACTGTCCGACCGCGTGGGCTATGAGTCGACCCTCATGGACGCTGAGATTTTGACAGACTACGGGTAGAAAGTTTGCCTCTCGGAGTCTAAGGTTGCAGCTATCGGCATGACATCGGCCGCGAATTTTACCTGTAAACACAAATAGCACCAATAAACAACATTGCATGACAGTATGTAGTAAGTCGCACACACAATGTTGAAGTCAGTTACAAGTTGCATACACTCCCAGCTGCGTTAACCTTGCCAGCGGTTATAAAACCGTTGGTCATTAAATCAATATGTATACTTGAAATCAAGGAGCTTGTTTGTTTGGTCTGCCAATCAAGCTGTTTGGTTGAAAGTTCACATTACCAGTAGATGCTCAAGACAGTTTTTAACAATTGTTCATTGGCAAGATTAACGCAACCGGCCGTGTATACCGCATACAAACATAGCTATGAGACGTACCATGACATAACGTACCTTACAACGTGTAAACTATTCGCCGTAAATGGTTGTGAGTTATATTCACGTTTTTTTGTGTTTTTTTTTATCAAATGACGCCAAACTTTGGCGAAACTTTCAGAGAAAATGCGGAGTTTAAATTCCGCATTTGCTCTGAATGTTTCGTAAAATTTGGACATCGTCACGGAAATTATGCTACATTTTCGGGACCATGTACGGCAAAATTGCTAAATGGAAATTTGATAAGAAACGCACCTGATACATGGGAGTGATCCTCAGCGATCCGTTCATTGGGGAGGAAGGGCTCTCGACACACGAAGCACACGTCTGCAGAGGCAGCCAAATTTTCGACGCCATCTTCGCACAGTACAGGCGGCACAGCATGAGACACAATGTCGAACACTTTCTTTTCCTCGTCTGCCATAGCGTTGAGAAAATGTCGCATAGTGTCCGCAGCATCTGTGCCGCGGTAGAAAACTGGTGGGCTTGGGTGACTGTCGTCCACACTGATTCGCATGTAGGAATAAGCGCACGGATCTAGCCGACGTTCTCGAACAACGAAACCGGAAACAGGCTCGCCTGTGTCGTAAAGTCTAGTCGTGTAGCAAACGAAATTTGCAACTATCACGAAACTGACCCTCATTCGTCTACCGTAATTTTTGAACTTCAGTATACGTTCATGCTGCTCTGGCATCACGGTAGCCAGAGGTTGTCCATTTGCATAACACAGCCGCTCGTGTTCGGCGAGATCCCACTCCGAGTATTTGTAAGACAAACAGTGCATGCAAAAATATTTTTTTCTACGTACTGCCGTTAGTTGGCTAGACAGAAGTCCAGTCATATGCTGTATGACACAGTAATGTGAGCGCCGGTTGTCAGCTACCGTCCAAATATTGTTCTCGTCATTATTATTATCTGTGACGTCCTGGTGGTTATCGACGTCGATGTCGGCGTCGTCGTCGGCGTCGTCGTCGTCGGACAGTTGTGCCGGCAATAGCAACAGATTCACGTGTCTCGACGGCGTGTGACGTGACGTCACGTGAATTGGAAACGTTTCTCCATTCTCATACCCGAATACGTTAATGGATATGCTGTTAGTTTCTTCGAAGTGAGCGATCTCAGTAACCGGCATATGTCTTGCTCCGTCTTTTATGCCTTCGAACGTGAGGGTATTTCTGTACTGGTAGAACTCCGTACACTGTTTACTGCCGACGTCACGAGAATATAACCCGGCCAAGACAGCAAACTCAAAACACTGGCCGTCGACGTCGTCTGTTCCAGTAACATTTAGTATGCAACGTTTTCTTTGTAATATTTCCGGAATTCGATAGTCTGAGCATGAGCCTCTGAGAGGATTATACTTCAAAATGGTTTGCTCCATAAACTCAATGTCCCGGACAATCCAAGATGAGCCTTCGGCCCGGAAACTATCGAGACTGTTTGCCATTTTGAAGTAGGCGGCGTCGATTTGCTCACCTATTAATGTAGAATGGAGCACGGGAGCAGCACTGGATCTGAAGAATGGCCTCGCTTCATCTACCACGTCTCCAGCACCGTCAAGTTTAACGAGATGAATTTTCACAGCAACATACCATTTCACTGACCGTAGACGTCTGAGCTCCCGGACTATATTGCTATGAATCTCATCTCGTCGACTCGAGAAAAAATTCAGCAAATCATGAATTTCCTCCTGCACTGCGACAAGTCTATAACGCACTAAATCGCCATCAAATAACATTCGTCTGTACGTGACGTCATCAGCATCATGCTCAGCATCAGTAGCAACGCCATCACTACCACTACTGTCACCGTGTCCGTTTCCGTTATCCGGTCTATTGACCGGGGCAGCACAAGGCGGCTGTTTATTAGTTGATGCTGAGGAATGTTTCCGTAGAACGTGAAGCCGGAGTGCTTTCCCGTGGCTGAACTGTTTGTCACAAACACGACACTGATACACGTTGCTTCCAATCCCACAAGCCTTCCGGCGCAAATGTCTGTTTAGATTGTATTCCGTAGAAAACGACTTGTTGCATTTGTGACACGGTTTGTCCTTGTCCCGTTTACTGCACACATCGCGAACAACGTGTTTCTTCAGATTAGATTTATTGCTGATTTTTTTTGAACATTTCGGACATTCTAATGAATTATCCACCTCGCACTTTTTTCCCTCACGTTTACTGCACACACCGCGAACAACGTGTTTCTTCAGATTAGATTTATTGCTGAATTTTTTTGAACATTTCGGACATTCAAATAAATTATCCACCTCGCACTTTTTTCCCTCACGTTTACTGCACCCACCGCGAACAACGTGTTTCTTCAGATTAGATTTATTGCTGAAGTTCTTGGTACATTTCGGACATTTATACACGTCGCAACAACCTAGTTCCGTCGCGAGCCTGTCCGTTTCCTGTTTGAGAGCAGACGGATCTACGTCGTGGTCAAGTAGTTGGGCCCACCAGTCCTCGTCCTGAGAGCCTGTATCGGCCATGTCTGTAGGTACACATATACTATTCTTTTTCACCAGGTAATATATGCATACGTCTTGTATACAATTAGACTTTCAGGAACTATAAACTCGTTTGTAATCATGCAGTGTTCAGGATTTCGTTTCTGTGACGATCAGTGTTTATACTATTATAATCCCTATTGTGGAGGAAACCCAGAGTATTGCTTTCACCTATTCTATGTTCCTTTTGAAAATATAGAGCCGTGTTCCGAATTGCCCCGGGTTATTTTCATGTGACGAGAAATTGCCAACCAATGAATGCGCGTATATATATATTTTTGCGCGATGTCGCAAAAATATTCACCATATGCATGTTATTTTCTGGCCGAAATTTGAATAGAACTCAAATAAAATGTCTGTTGTAAGCTATTCTGGACTGTGGTCGCGCGGGCATGGAACGTTTTTATTCGCCGGACCACGTAATAACGTAAGTACATAGCCTATATACAACTATGATTTATACGATTTATACAGTGAGCATGATTTGTAGTAATGTGCATGCATGATTTTCTCTTTCAGGCGACACGTATATCTAAATCACGTGAGACACGTGGCGGGAAAGTCTACTTTCAAAAGTTATCGGGTTGCCAGTATCTGCGTGAGAGACCTGATCAATCTCTGCGGGGGTTGCGAAATCCGACAGTCTAGACACCATCCGGCGACAAGAATTGAAATTGTCAAAGAATTCCAATTCGTGACCGGCCACTGTCCAGCTAGATTTGGCCGCGCCGGCAAAGTTTGCACGCGCGCCTTGACAGTGGTGAGCCTAGACAGGGAATTGATCACCGCATACCCTATAAGATGAACTGTAAGTACATGTAGGGCCTACTTCGATTGTCTGTATACATATGAGCCGAATCATGAGATAATCGACACCTCATCGCAGGTGATATTTTCGCCGAAAATGATTTCGACAAATGACCACAGCTTTCTCCAATTTTACCAAAAGTTGGTGAAAATTTCATAGCAAATGCGGAATTGCTCTGAACGTTAGGTCTCACGTGTAAGTTTATAACCACGTATTTAAGCCCGTGAGAGGAAAATCGACGTTCAGCCGAATGTTCGTGACTTCCCACTGGTGATAACCATCCCAGTTTCTCTAAGTCGGGTTTTCTCACGATCAGACTTATAGCCAGCTACTGTCCGGCAGGCGCTGAAATTTGGAACTCGCAAGACAGCGGCATAGATCAAAGAGCAAGTCCGGTCACCGCTGGTCATCTGAGGTATGCAGCTGCATCAGTTTGTCATTCTATGTACTTCGGTCTTAGAGTAAAGATGTGCGCCACTTTCTTCTTATTCTTATGTTTAGGGATGTGCGTTACCGTGAAGGTCATAGACCTGAGACAGTGCGACAGTGAGGTGACGGCAACGAAGTGCGACACCGGAGACGGCGGAATGGTAGAGTTGCAGTGTTCGGACGGATGGCCGGCGATAGAGAGGCTGGAGCTGTTCGGACAGGGCCTGCTGGTGGAGTTCCGGTGCCGCCCGCAGCAGCTGCCGGCGGTTTCAGTCGTGAAGATCGTGTCACGCACGACGCTGCAGTGTGACGATTTTCTGGGGTTCACCGGCGTGACGGTGTTTCTCAGGGACGAGATGTGTCAGGTACGCCAAATGGAAAAAGTTTTTGTTCTTAAACGTTGGAACAGCTCACACTGCTCATACGAGCAATCTGAGCTGTTCCAACACTGTTTTCGAATCAGTCTGGATCGAGCCTCGGTTATACAACTTTTCTTTAATCTCGGACTCAAACTCAAGCAAGCGGATTGGCTGATCCTGAGAGTATTCTCAGTATCACCATGCAAATAAACACGATTGAGTCTGAGTTTGAGAGAAAAAAAAAATTGAATAAAAAAAAAAAGTTTTATAACATAACCTCTGATCCGAATAGGTACGAAACAGTAAGGTTACGAAATGATGAGGTACTACGGTAATTCTCAAACGATCCAAACAAGTCTGTCGAAGAACTTGAAAGTTTCACTTTGTGACGGTAGTTCTACTTTAATTTTGTCATTGAATCTATGTCAAAAAAACACCAGTACGCGACTTCCTGTCCGTCCGTCCGTCCACACAACGAGACAATGCATCGATTGATACACAGGACAGGTGACACTAGGCTGACTAGCTAGGGCGTAATTGTTTTATAGCTCATGTGTTCACCAATAACGTGGAACCAGAACCCGACTGTGTCCTATTAATTGTGACCAATCGTTTATCTGTACATAGGGCGGCTAATCCACGGTAATTGGTGTATTCATATAAAATTTTATGCCCCAAC
>JBEVXV010001042.1:0-3680 GCA_040505915.1 Sedimenticola sp.
TGTAAATACAATAATGAACATCGGTCACATGTATCAAATTATTTATATCATGCATTACACGTATTCATGATACAACTGATTGACCTGATTTCTGAATGTATTTGTGTTGTTTGCAATTCGTACATTTCGTACATTCATGGACAGGTTATTCCAGATAATAGCACCAGAGTAAGACAGGCTATGAGGAGACCTTTAAACAATTCTGTTCTGGGTCTTGGAACATAATAATGAATCGTTTGCTACAGATCGCAATGTTATGGTAGTGCCATTGGTCTTACGTGTATTTGAATGCATAGCGAACATACCACTGAGCTATTCCGATACCAATCAATTTAATATTGTGTACACCATTTTCGCTTCATTTGGTAGAAATACAGTTTCATCAGAAGTTAGAATGTCGAGCATTGTCATTCATGTAATTGTTACAACGTATCCGAAATGTGACACCTATGCGTGTTATATGGGGAACTGGGCGAGATAGGAGCGTGGGGGTGGGATAAATTGATTAGAGCAGGGTTCCTCCGTCTGTACGATCGATACTCTCCTCGTACAGGCGGATGAACCCTGCTATAAGTCATACTTAAATCCGAATACTATGGACGTAATTGACCTGAACGTAAGTATGGACATTTTACATGCAGTGTGTTCAGTGTAAATATTAATCGTTATTCCTATATTAGATTCTAAAGGACGGCGACGGATGGAAGGTTGTCGGGATGGTGGACGTGGGTGCTGCCTGCAACTCAATTGATGTGCTGGTGAAAAAAGAAAAACCGCTGAAGATGGCCACCCATGTCCTACAGATGGTTTTCCATGGGTTCACAGGTTTCAGGTAGTTAGCAATAATATAGTTATTGTTATAACATTCAAATAGTTAATAAAAGTTGATGTACAACTAATAATTATTATTATTTCGGATTCATATGCGGCTGGGGTGTATATTACAAACGTGCGTCCGTACGTGCGTGTGTTAGTGAATGTGTGCATGCGGTCGGCATTTGGGTTAATTGTGTCTCAGTGACTGCTTGAAACTTCATATACACGTTGATAAACATCGATATTTCCATTCTGTACCATACGTACCCATGCTGCCCAGAAGCCCTAGTGCTATATCTCAGTGAATGCTTTGGATATCAATTTGAAACTTCATATACACATTGTTCACCTTTAGTTCAATGCCACGCTGCTTCACGGGACAAAGTTCGTGATAAAATACATGTGACACTATTTCCTCATTAGTTCAATCACGTAGCCAGCTTTTTTAGAAAGGGGGTTCGTTCGCTAAGAGATACGGGGTCCGGAAATTTTTTGATTTCTGGAAGCCAAATCGTGCATTCTGTGGGTATTTCAGAACCCCCCCCCCTTCCTACGCCCTTGCGTACAGCTAAACACTTCTTTTTCCAGAAACAACAATACAATACAACAATTACATGCCATGCATGTATAATACATATAACTGTCTCTCTTTGCAGATGGCCCATCGCATACTATGCTACTTCCACTGCCACGGCCCATCAACTATATTTAAACATGTGGGAGGCGATCGACAAGCTGGATGACCACGGCTTCTGCGCTGAATATATAATGATGGACGGTGGTAGTGCAAATAGATCCTTTACAAATATGCTTTTCGGAAACGACAGCCCACGTGAGAAGGGGTATGCAGCGACAAATATTTACGACATGTCTAGCACTATCTGCATAATCCAAGATATTAAGCATTGTCTGAAAAAGATCAGAAATGGAATTTTCTCTAGCAGGATTGATAATATGAACGCATCAGGAAGGTACCTCGTCTCTGCTGGAAAGTGTATTGTATGGGATCATTTTGAAGAAGCTGCAAACTTCAATGTGCATTTTGCATTCCGCATACACAAAACGCTGACACGGGAGCACATTGACTTAACGCCTGTCTCCAAAATGCGCAATGAATTGGCAACTTCTGTCCTCAACAGAGACATGCTGTTCCTGATGCGGTCATATCAACAATCCTTGCATGCTCCGGACCGTTTAAACGGCACTATAACACTGCTGGAACAAACAAGCGTGCTGGTGGATATATTCACCGATGTTAACCGTCCATTGAAATATGGGGACAACAGATTAACAGAGTTAAAATCTGTTCTTACATATTTCAATGAATGGGAGGCAGAGGTTAAATCGGCAGTCAGTTTGTCTGAGTCCAAGCACCTTTTGTCGAAAGAATGCCGGGATGACCTAAATTCGTGCATTCTTGGAGTGCTCTCACTATGCGATAAAGTCTTAACGAACGGGGCCACATTAGTCCCCGGCTACCTGAATTCGGATCTTATCGAAAACTTTTTCTGCCAACAACGAGGTATCCACCATGGATGTAATACAAATCCTACAATAAACCAGTATGGGCCGGCTGTCAATGCGATTTGTTTGGGACAGACCAATATGTCCAACAAGTCAAATACCGGCACATGTGGCAGTTTTTTCAAAACCTCCAACATTACGAAACAACTGAAGTAAAATAAAATCATCTGAACACACCAACATTACAGTTTGGAATCCAATTTAATCGCATAGTGGGAGTCTCAT
This sequence comes from Sedimenticola sp., assembly GCA_040505915.1. GTDB lineage: Bacteria > Pseudomonadota > Gammaproteobacteria > Chromatiales > Chromatiaceae > Vondammii. The sequence goes on from JBEVXV010001042.1 coordinate 2,566, forward strand.
ATACACTGTACTGTATATTCTGATAGTATTGGAATTGTATACATTATCGTGCGTCCGCATGTTTATTCTTATGTTACATGATTGGTGACGGAGGACCGCCTTCTATATCAATTTTTTAAATTATCTTAATATACTCTTAACCAATAACGCGCAATTTGAGTCTGGACGGTTGGCCTGCGGGCGGGAGTTTCCCGCGGCATGTACTGGCTTGCTTTACTAACTTGCAGCTAGGTTCGAGGTGGAGACTAGCGCTGTCGCCGGGTCCGATACATCTGATATCCAGATGGGGGATCGCTTGGTAATGACAGTGCTATCAAAACGCTCGAAGTTCGACATACTGCAAGAGCCAGTCTGCGGCGGGGCGCCGGTGGTCGCCCGGTGGTCGATCGCCCGGATGCATGTGCCGCAATGGTATTGTATTGTATCCGTAATGAGTTTACATTTAAAAAGGAGTTTCTTATTGATAAATATGCGTAATAAGTAGGTCATAGTTTTACTTTAAATGTTCTGTTGATGTCGGGGTCACGTGGATCGTGTGAATTTGGTGTGCCGATCGTGGAGACCGTTTTGCCCGAAGGGTTGATGGTATTCATTGTGGGAACCCAATTCGTGCGTCCGCATGATTATTCTTATGGCTCGGGCCTACGGCGACAGATATCCACCCATTGTATAAATTTTAGTATTCCACTGCCCCATCAGCGATCCGACGATAGCCTACATTGTTTATTGATAGTGATATAAAATTTATGTTAAATCCTGGAAACAGCAGCTGAACACGCCACACTTCTTTTACACCAGTTAAGGGCAGTCACTAACTTGCAAACTGGTAACGTCATGGAATTAGAAGTTATCTCCCTTGTGTGTATATTTTTCCACCTGACACGCACAAATCATTTTATACGCCACCAGTAAATGAAATGTACTTGATTAGTTCACTATTTACTTATTTGATGTAAATTAGCATGTTTAATTTTGAGTGCAACGGAAATAGTGTGGATAAAAAGAACAACGAAATCTACACATTTGTGAAGTTTCAGAATGATTGGTTGAAAACTGTGGGAGGAGTTGATTACACAAACTTGGTATGTTGAAAAGTTAATATAGAGAAAAGTGTG
>JBEVXV010001043.1:0-2855 GCA_040505915.1 Sedimenticola sp.
TAAGCATTTGGGAAGGGCTGTAACTAATGTTGTAATAACTTGTAGCCCGACCCATTAGCTCTATATATAGTAACTTGTATTTATAATAATATGTGTACTATGTATTTAATATAGAGCAATAAAATACGATTAAATCAAAATTCACCTGTCAAGATCGATTATATATTGCTGAACCTCCTTTTAGCTACTTATGCAATGTACGTTATAGAAGTCATGGGAGAGTTTTTTTAAATACAAGTATCAGTAATCTATGACTAATTTGTTTGGACGAGCTAGTCAGAGAACGTTAGAGTTTCCGTTGGAATGCAGTTATTCCCCTTGGTATGACATAGCCTGTATTCCTTTCGATTCGTGTACTTTAGCTGTAAATCGGCGCATGCGCATTAACGCAACACGTGTGGCAATAACAAATATCACTATATAAATTAATAACAAACTTACAAACAACTTACAAACGTAAATTAACCCCAAACATGCAACTGTTTTGAAAATCTTACCGGAAGTGAAGCCAGTGTCACAGACATTCCGCAGCAAAACCTTCCGATTCGATTCGTGGATCTGATTGGCCGGGCGATATTTTGGGTGTCCAAAGGGGTAATCTTGTTTTTTTTGTCCTGTGTGCCAATATCCATGTACCACGCGCAGTTTAATGATGTTTTGGCGATATTCGTCAGAAAATGAACATATGATCCCGATTTTTGCACAATGCTATGTAATTCCTTATGAAATAATTATGATCAATTGCAGTATAAAGATAATGTCCACCCCCCATTTCCGTCATTCATACTGTGAATGAACAGCATATTTAGTCCCAGTTCCGTATAAAACTGTTTTCTCTGACCCGTCGTTCTTCTCTGGATTTATATCTCTCGATTTACAGTGTCCGTCAATGGAAATGTTCAAATTATTAAATGATATGAAACTGAGAATTTACATACAATGTTGACACAAGAAACTATCATTCCTCCTGATTACGGACTGCGGTGTACAAAATGATAAATGCACCCAATGTCCACATTTGTCGCAATTTGCCCAATTAACAATTTTGAGGTACGGGCGGGAGTTCAAGTTCGGTGGCGAAAATTTCTTACACACACAGCAGAGATCGGATTCCGGAATTGGGTCATCTATGTCCATATCTGAATCTTCAGCTAGCCTCTGGTTGTTACTTGTTATCCCACTTGTAGATGGTTGTTGACTTAAGTTTGTTGTGGTACTATTTGTGGTCTTCTTGGTGATATTAGCTGTGGTCTTCTTCATAGTCGTCTTCGTGGTCGTCTTACTGGTCTTCTTTGGGGTCTTCTTTGCGGTCTTCTTTGGTTTTGTTGTTGTTGGTGGATTAGCCTTTTCTTGTTCATGTTCAGCAAGGTCATTAACAAATGTGGCCTCTGTTATCGCCTTACCACCTGGTTTTGGTTTTGTTGTTGAAGCTTTATGTTGCTTGCAATTGCTGCAGCATGTGTCGTCAGTTGTTGTTTTTTCAGATTTCTCAGACAAATATCGTTCCATTGCTTCGGGGCCAGATATAAGGGCGGTAACCTTGTGGACTGGGGCGTTGTCCGTGAATCCTATACTGGGAAACAGTCTATCTCTAGATATAACTTCTCGTGATAATGGGAAGATTCCGGTTTTCTTGAATGATGATATTATATTTACTGGCGTCATTGCTTTTATGTACGCTTGGCTGGAGATGTGGCACATTTCATATTTGGTTACTTTTTGACCGATGTTGTCTCTCATGAAGGTGGCACACTCGCTGTAGTAATATCTCTTGAATGGTCCAAAAACGCCTACATCCAGTGGTTGTAATATATGAGACGTATGGGCCGGCAGCACGAACAAGATGATGTTGTGAGATTTTGCCCATTCGATGAGTGAGGATGAGATGTGTGAAGCATGGCCGTCGTAAATTAGTAGAATGTGTTGACCATCTTCACCCGTTCCGATGTTCGGTAGGAAGTGGTCACTCAGGTAGCCTCTGAAGATGTCGCTGTTGGACCACCCAGAGTCTGACATGACCCCACGTGATCCAGGAGCGGCACCATTCATCAGCTCCTGATTAAAACGTTTGCCCTTGAATACGTAAAATGGCGGCAATGATGTTCCCGATGCGCTGACACATCCTATTACGGTCGTCGTGGTCGATCTTGGCGATGTGATGGCCTGTGGTTTGCTGTTTACTGGAGCAATTATATTTGGTGGGCGATGCTCTGGTTGTATGCCGGTTTCGTCTATGTTATAGATAAATTGAGGTTTGTCGTGTAATTTATATTTCGTCATCTCATCTAAGTTATCGAAGTAAGTGTCAACAACTTCGGGGGTCGACGATTTCGCCCGGTTCGTGTCCAAGGAGCTAGGTTTTAGTGTTGCTATTTGTTCTCTCCATCTTCCAAGAAATGAGTATAGCCAGCTATTACTTAGGGGTTTTGGGGTTTTTCTCTTTCCCATGGCATGGGCCAGTTCCCCTCCTAGTTGTTGAAGCTTTACGTTGGTCAAGCCATACAAGCCATATCCTAGCAATGCCATTGTTTTTACATGATCGAGTAATTTGTGTTCTTCAACGTTGAACACCGTTTCACTGCCAAGATGCATGTTGTTAATATCAACGCGGCCGTTGATCCGATCGCGCAAAGTCTGCTCTGGTACACGATATTGGACGGATGCCCTATGGACTGAGACTCTCTTATTTTTTACTGCATTGTACGCCTGCGTCAGGGACTCTGTGGTATACCGCCTATAACGCTTGTCGCACTTGGTGGGTTTAGCCTGAAATGCGCACATGACAATTGTCACATTATGACGATTTAAAATTAGCTTTATATTTATTTAAAACTGGCCCCCTATAGGAAATGAAA
>JBEVXV010001043.1:2865-3528 GCA_040505915.1 Sedimenticola sp.
TAGAGGGCAATTGGCTCGGTGACCTTGCATCTCTGCGGATCGCTCCGCTGTTAGGCTGTTTCTAGGTCGGGTGACCTGTACTATGATTTAAAGTTAGCTTTATACTTATTTAAAACTGGGACCAAATTATACAATTATATAGTATCCCATTTTAACATTGAATAACTTACAATGAAATTACTTATGGCAGCTCAACACGCTGGTTATCTGCAGCTTTTAACCCATACACATGCATTCGACAGTCTTAATTGGTTTTTAATTGGACATCTGCGCATCAAATATCAAGTCAGATATTTTACCCCACATGGCGCCTCTTATTTACTTCCCGAATCACTCATCCGTGAAACGTTGGTACTTACAGAGTTATGTCCCTTGTTGCAAAATGAAAGCTGCGTTGCCGTGGGAGAATTTTAACAGCGATTTATGAATAATAGACACGTCATAATAGATGCACGTGAGTTTATTTTTGTGTAAATCAAGAACATACATACAAATACTTGTTTCAATCCATGCATATGTCAATATTTACCTGTTTTTTCCGCATTTCTGTTCGTCAAAGTTGGGGTCTTGTTTCTTCACAAAAAATAACCAGAACTCGGCGCGTGCAGAAGTCGCTCGAGCGGCCATTCGGTGTATGGTCAAGTCGGACCATGGTCGAGTCGG
>JBEVXV010001044.1:0-4727 GCA_040505915.1 Sedimenticola sp.
TTACTAGTTAGTTGTAGTTAGTTCATGAAACCATGTTAGATTCTAGATGCTTCGAACATTTATCTCTGTTCATTGCGCCAATTACGCTTTGGCAAGCACATACCGACACAGATATGCAATCAGACTCAGTTTCTCTGAGCTGGAGATCATGTGTAATATATGCAGTGCACAGGTACATTGGACATTCGTGCAATGTACATGTACACCCGTTTTTATACTTGGCTTGCTATGCATAAACATGCATTCAGGTTATGGTACATGCTTGTCTTATCATTTATGCATACCAATCATTTAGCAACCGTTATTACAAGTGTGTACACTTACCTGCATTATTACATGGTTTCGTTCTCCCAAAATCAATGTGGTTATGTTGTTCTTCCATTTGTTTAAGCCCATATCATATAAACCTCAAACCTAAATGGTAGCCCGGTTTAGGCACCACGACAGAGGGGAGTGCCACCAGACCCGTGTTTCGTGGGACTCCCTTGTGTTAATTGTAGGGGGACATCAATCCTAAATGGTGCCCGGTTTAGGCACCATGACAGGGGGGAGTGCCACCAGACCCGTGTCTGGTGGGACTCCCTTGTGTTAATTATAGCGGGATATTTAATAGTAAGATTATAAGTTAATCTGTTTTTAAATAATAGCATATTCCGTTTGTTTACTTTTTACTTCCGTGTTCCTACTGCTGTAGTCGCCATTTTTTATAAATCTCGGCTCCGCGAGAACGCGCACCTGGAGTCCTCCAGACTTGATTAGTAGCCAGGGACGCTCATAGTTTCACCCTATCAGATAGCGGGGCCGCCAGCAGTCGGCCAATCATTTTAAAGGCTTCGGGCCACGTGGTGGCCCTTCTTGTGTTTATTCACTCGACCAATCAGTTTAATTGTCTGGTTGGGCCTTGTCCAATCAAATCGCTCGGACTCGTCCGATGTCCAGCGGGCGCGGGCCGGCGGCATTCTCAGTTTACTGCTGCTAGCGATCACACGTGTTATATCGCTCCTGTTTTTGATTAAAGTTAAATTGTGTGGTAAGCGCCTTAAAGCCACAATGGACTTAACTCTCTGGATGTGATCACATGTTAAACGGAGTTAAAACAGCACTATGGAACTAATTTAGAATGTTCAAATTGGCGTCTACAGAACGCATTGTGCGGGTGTGTTTTCGTATCCCCGCGTGGTATCTCTTAACAAAGAGGGAAGAGGAACGATTAATACAGTATATCCTGGACGAGCAGACAATACGCGACGCCTGGTGGGCCAGGGAACTCGACTGCTCGGCATATTGTGATGAACAGTTCTGCTTTCGCTGCGCCACAATTGCGCCGATTCCGCCATGTCAGGTGGTAGGTCGTGCGGACTAATTGAATCGTAGTCGCACAACTCAATGGGGAATGGCGACTAGTGCGGACACAATGGACCTGGAGGAGTCCCGAGCGACGGTCTCCGAGCTGACTGACGAGGACGAGGTTATCCGAATTTGCCTCGAAAACAAGGTATCAAAGCCTTGCATCGACGAACTTTTAAAGCGTGGTTTCACTAGTACCAGGGCCCTGGAACTGGTGACGGAAGCCGACATCGACTGCGCCAAAATCCCGCGAGGACAACGGAGACTAATTTTGGACGTCGCGCAACGGAGCAAGGCCACCGGGTCGACCGCTCCGAATGTGGCGTCATCTGCTGGCTCCCCCGTGATACCGCCGAACCCCCAGCCGGGGCCACACGTTGACATTGGATCGAACAGTGGGGACGCGTACACCGCATTACTAGGCAACCTGCTACAACAGCAGGCGAATGTGACAGTGAGCCAGCCGGCACTTAGTGACACTCTAATCACAACAACCCCGGGCCAAGCGACATCATGGAGTGACCCGCAGGTGCATATATCCACAGCGGCTCAGGGTAAGTCCACTTGTGAGTACCATGATATATGCGATTTTGTCCCTAATGTAGTAGAGGAGGAGGTTGTTGTGGGGGGCCAGGGGGATCAACAACTTGTGGTTAAGTCGGGATCCCGTAAGCCAAAGTTGGAAAATGTGTCGTTCACCCAGTGGTCCATTGCCAACCTGGCTATACTGTATAGATTGGTTGGTGATGGGAAATTGGTTGGTCCTGCCCTCATGGACTACCTGTCGTACACCACGAAAGTATATCAGCTGATTCAGCGATTCAGTCTGGTTTCGGTCCTGGCCTACGACAGGGAGTACAGGCGGCTTCAGGCGTCCATGGGGTTTAGGTGGGGCACTGACGTCCAGCATCTCCATACCCTTTGTTTGCACCCACGTGACAAACCAGCAACAACTAGTCATAGCGCTAGGCGGCCCCAGCAACAGTCTGCGAGACAGGGAAAGTCCCAGGGCAAGGAGTTGTGCAGAAGTTTCAATTCCACACGAGGATGCACATACCAATCGTGTAAATTCGATCACAAGTGCATCATTCCGGGCTGTGGGCAAAATCACCCAGCCGCCAGTCATACATTTGAAAAAAACTAGATAGGTTGGTTATGCCCACCACAGGCCTCCAGTTAGCAGCCTGGGAAGATGAGCTAACAGGTGATATTGACCGCGAGTTTTTATTGACCGGGGTCAAGAATGGTTTCGAGATAATTGACCATGACACCACTCTGGCGTCGGCCAAATGTAACAATCATCCATCCGCTAGCCCACATAGCCCGCTGTATCAGAAAGCTACAGAGCAGGTCCTGTCCGAGATAGAATCTGGGAATTATGTTGTGTGTAAGGAGGAACCCCTGATTATCAGCCCAATGGCGGCCATCCCTAAACGTGATGGTGGGGTGCGCCTCATACATGACTGCTCTAGACCGATTGGATCCTCGGTCAACGACCACTGCTCGGCTGACTGGCATCAAAAGTTTGCCCGCATTGATGATGCAGCGGACCTTATGTCGCCTGGCTGTTATTTTGCAAAGGTTGACCTGAAATCGGCCTATCGCTCAGTTTCTATTGGTAAACACAGCCAGACGGTCACAGGGTTCAAGTGGAATATACAGGGGGAAAATGTCACCTTGCGGGACACCAAGCTCCCATTTGGGGCGAAATTGGCACCCGGTATATTTCACCGTATAACTCAGGCGGTAAAGCGCATGATGGCCCGTAGGGGGTATAACCAGCTTGTAGTGTATCTAGATGACTTTCTTATTGTGTCCGAATCATTGGAGACATGTGCAGAGGCACTGCAGTGTCTTATTTTGCTTCTCCGGAAGCTAGGGTTTGCAATTCATTGGGGCAAAGTGGTGGACCCCACAACCAAGATTGTGTTTCTTGGCATCGAGCTTGATTCAGTCAAAATGACTCTTAGTCTCCCTGAAGACAAACTGGGCCAGCTAACGGCCGAACTGCGCACATTTATGTCCCGTAAACGGGTATCTAAGCGACAACTTCAGTCCCTGGCAGGGCGGTTGTCATGGGCTGCTGGTGTGGTACGTGGCGGACGAGTATTTCTCCGGCGAATGTTCACCCAAATCAGTATGCTCAAGCATAATACACACCGCACGGTGTTGTCGCACATGGTCCAGCAGGACCTTCGGTGGTGGTACGAGTTCTTGCGTACCTTCAATGGTCGGTCCACACTTTTGGACCAAAAACCTATTGACTGTGTGTTCACGGACGCCTGCACGGACGCAGCAGGTGGCGTCTTCATGGGCGACTGGTTTTATCTCAACTGGCATGTGGATTGGCCTGAGGCCTCCATGTTGCATATCAATGAGAAGGAAGTTCTGGCAGTGGTGTTAGCGGCTCAAAGGTGGGCACACCTCTGGGGGAATAAGCATGTGATCTTGCACTCAGACAATATGGTCACTGTCTCCGCGATTAACAAAGGGACTTGCAGGAACTCAATGGTCATGAAATCTTTACGCTATCTGTTTTGGCTATCCGCGTCGCATAACTTTCACATGACGGCCAAACACATAGCTGGGGTCAGTAACTGGGTAGCCGATAGCGCATCCAGGATTCATGACAAGGGTCACCTCCAAACCTTGCTCCCGTATACCACGCCTTCGCCTTTGTGGGCTCACATGACACTACCGTCATTTTGTTTTTTGCTTGACAGGCTCCGCCCCAGGGGCGTCGGTTAGGGATGCCCAATCGACCCGGTCGTCGGCTCGTTCCAGCCCCTATTCACAGCAGCCGGGTGCACTGACCCGTAGTTTGGACGCCGAGGTGCTCTTCCTCCGAAGCAACACGTTTGCTTCTAGCACGGGGAAAACATATCATGCACATCTAGTGTGTTATTCAAATTTTTGCAACCAACTAGGGATCAAAGTGGTCCCCATCTCGCAGACTGATCTGGGACGTTATATAGCCTTCCTATCCCGGAAACTTTGTGTCAGCTCCATCCGACAGTATCTGAATGTGGTACGGCTGGTACATTTAGAGGCTGGATGTCGGAATCCCCTGGAAGGTAATTGGTATGTCTCATCTATACTCAAGGGGGTGCGTCGCGTTAAAGGTTCGGCTGTTACCCAGAAGCTCCCTATCACACCCCCTATTCTTCGCGCTATTTTTACGGTCATCAACCTCAATTCATCCCTTGATAGAGCCTTTTGGGCCGCCGCCCTAGTGGCATTCTTTTCCTTTTTTCGCAAATCGAACCTCCTCATTCCCTCCGATTTCCTGTTCGACCCCAACCGGCATCTTTGTGCGACCGATGTTACCTTTTCACAGGAGGGCGCGGTCCTTCGGGTACGGTGGTCCAAGGTCATTCAGT
>JBEVXV010001045.1:0-6835 GCA_040505915.1 Sedimenticola sp.
TCGTGTATAACGCGCATAATGGTGATCGAATGCCATACAACATGCAACATGTTTGAAGTTTTAGGAAATAATATAAAGGGAATCAGAAATTACAGCAAAATAACATATGATACATTTATCGCATGACATCTGCTAGCATGATGAGAACTATACGACTGGCCTGTTAGTCATGGGGCTAAGGTTAAACAACGTTGCTGTAATCTCGGAGTACTTCCGGTCGTCAATAATGGCGGGCGCGTTCTTTTTGCCGCCAATTTATAATTTATAATATGGATTAAGATACGCGTACCAACTTTATTGCTCCAACTGTGATGTGATAACAAAGTGTATAGATGTGTAAGGAATATTTTGGACTAACAATTTGGACATTTGGACATTTTGAGGATCTATTAAAGTAAGAACTATACAATTTATATTAGACAATGGAAAAGTGAACCCCACCCACTCTGACCCACTCTGACATATCGATGTGCAGTTTATTGTTTGTTGCATTCACGTATTCCTTATACCCGTGAAATCTACTCAGTCATTTCCAGTTACAGTTACAATCTGTTCTATTCAGTGTGAATAGTTCGTGCGATTAACATTACATGTTTGACTTGAAAATTACCCGACGAGCCGATGTCGCAAAAATCGCACACACTAGGAAAAAAGCATAAACCGAAAAGTTAGAAGAGCGGCGCTCAATCCTCGACTGAGAATCCAAATAAAACTAAGAAATCAAAATATTTCTCTCTACACTTGTGCCTTGACCACTGACCAGTCAACATGTCTAAAGCTCTGCTCTGCGCGATCGATACGGTGTTTAATTTATTAAACCCAGTCTTGCCGGAGAAAGTGAATCCGAAGCCACTATTTCGGATACACTATGGGCTTACCCAGTTAAGACTCGAGATTAACTGGAGCTTGTTGGACGAGCAGACGCCTACGCCACCAGCCGTTTCGGCCCCAGCGCCTCGCCGGAGACGAAAACGGAGGAAGCGAGCGACAGCGAAGTCAGCTACTAATACTACTGTTTCACAGCCTGAGAAGTCGCGAAAACCAGTGACACCGCCACCGGGATTTCCGACACCAGCTGTACAGGAGATGGAACCTGAACCGGAACCAACAGCGAGCACCAGACGATGCCTTACACCACCGCCTGGGATCCAGGAACCGGTCTCTCCTGACCTGATGGTAATAGCGGACCCTCCGGGGGACGCTTGCTATGACCCAGAAGAGCTAAACTCTCCTGGTGATAAGCAGCCATCACCAGAGCCGTCGCCACCTTCGTCACCAGAGAAGCCGCCGGAGAAACCACCATACCACATCATTAGAGACAAGAGCTCGCAACTACACATGATCCGGCATTCGGACAACGACTCAGAATTATATTTTGCCACCGCCGTTCAAATCTCAGCATGGAACAAACCGCCAGAGAAGGTCTACAGCATAGTGAGATCAACAGACGGAAATCTAGGCGATCCAGTTATATGTAATGGAGAGGGAAACCAACTGCATGATATGGTCGACCAAACCATCAAAGGCGAGACGACAATGTATCCCGACTACATTTGTCTACCGGACCTACAGCTCCGAATCCACGCCAATACTCTAGGCTACAAAACAATAGGCGAATTCAGGGCAGACATCGAAAACTACGCGGTGGCGCAACTGGTCGACGCAGGGATGGCGACGGTGGAGTAGGGTGCCCTGGGGCCCCCTAGGCATACTGGTTCTACCCAGAAAGCCTGAAAAGACAGCCCGTTAGGGCTACCCTTCCTGCCAGAAGGTCACCACACGGAATTTTAGGAGGCTATGAAAATGCCGCCCGTGGTGACTTTCATTTACGGCATTTTTATTCGGAAACTTTCGGACCGGCTTCTAAAACTTGGAAATTTTTAAATTTGGGCCACTTTCGGCGGGTGCGGCCCAGCCCATCGCCACTACGGGCGCAGAGGAAAGGGAAGCTGGTTCTACCCAGTAGCCCTAGGCTAGTACAGGTCACAAGACCTGGAACACAGCCAAAGGCAGCGGAGCGATCCGCAGAGATGCAAGGCCGTCGAGCCAATTGCCCTCTATAAATCTAAGCAACAACTCATTCAGTCCACATACCACAGGTCAGCCAAAGTGATAGGACGTGTTTTTGTGAGCTCGCGAAATTTGTGGATTTTAAGTGCTAAATCGGGATTTACGAGTATAAGTATACAATTTATATCAGGGAATAGATGTTTCAACAAAGGAAAATGAATCTGTGAATATTAATCGGATAAAAAGTGCTTTAATGAGTCAAACTAGTGATTTTAGTTATAAAATATTTGCTAAATTAGAAAGAAGCCCTTTGTCTTAATCTGTAATTGAGAATTATCGCCTACTGGGCAATAGTGTGTGTGTCTGGAACCAGATTACTGCTGGGCAATAAACTCCATATTGCATCAACGACTTCTAGGGTTAATGTTACCAACTGAAGAGGTCTCCCTGCTGTGACTCCTGGACTCTACAGATGTGCAGATTGTAATATACATGTACATGAGAAAATCAACTTCTATGCAATAACTACAGTGCCAAACCAAATGTGCAATAGTAAAATTGAACACTAATCACAAAGTTGTGTATTAAATGTTAGTAAAATTGTATCTCTCCAAGAGATCTGTGTTTCAATCTTCGAATTGATATGTTGTGACGTCACCCTATTTGAAAAACTGTAGCCAACCTACGCGTGCCGCTGTATATTTTCCTGGAGCGAAGGCTGTTCGGAGAATCGTGCGTGTCGCCGCAAATCACCCTGGAGTGAGGACTGGATGGAGAAATAAAGTCACAGTATCAAGACACAACAAAAACCAGCTAAGTCGTTCAGAATACTAATTGTATCATATTACCTTGTTAACGTACATGTATACGGCCCTTTTTCAGCTAACTGGTTCAAAAAACGTTTAATAAACCATACATGTCAATTAAACTCCGACTCAATCAATGCATTACACATACATGTAATTGAGAAAGCTCGTTAGCTAAATCGTACAATTACTGCTATAAAGGAGATATCCAGCGTTGTCCGTTGTTGGTGTCTTACACTTACTGTAATTTGATTAGGCCTATAGTGGCCACATTTTTGGGGGGCATATATAGTGTACAATAGGAGAAAACAAAAATATATATATGCAAAGTATAACCAAACGTCTTGTATTTACAAAAGTAACATATTGACGTGTGGATTGTGTTTGAGTTAGTGTTAAGTTCTCTATCATTTTAAGTGTAAAACACAGAAATCAAAAATGGCCACTGCCATGGAAACAGAACGAAATATGAAAAGAAAAGAATTAGACTCAAGCATTACAGGTACACCGATGAAGAAGAAAGCAGCATCGAATGAACCAATAAACCAGAGAACTGGTACATCCAGTTTCGGCCCATCCACTTCCGGTATAGCGCGGAAAACACACACCCAGGACCAAGGGACTTCCGGTTCCGGTTCTGCGCGAACTACCGGGGATAAGCTACCAGTAGCAACCGGAAACAGGCCAGACAACAACAACACTCCCAGAAACATGAAAAACGGCACAGCCGGGAACACCAACTACAAAAATATGCCGACTGAAACGCTAAGGTTCAGGACGGACGGAAAGCAAAATAAAGTCCCAATACACACCTTCTTGGCTGCGCTGTGGACATTCTTGACACCAGATATCAGCCAGCAGTCTATCCCTATCAGATATGCTGTAAGCAGAAATGGAGCTCCTATTTGGAGACATATAAGGGTGACACTCCCTGCAACACTCGTAAACAAAGCAAAACAATTCAGCTCGGTAATGCCAGGGGTGGACTGTACCCTCATATCCGACGCAACAGGAAAACCCCATAGGGAAACTGAACACGTAGATTCAGCAGGCATAATCGACCATCACAGCATCCCCCCGGGCATGACGGAACCAGAATTACTCAAAGCTATAAACGCCAACAAGAACCATATAAAGCAAGTTCGCTACCTACATGCAAACACCACCATCTTGTTTGTCACTTTCGCCCTACCGTTTGTCCCTTCTAGTATCACACCCTCCTTAAGCACTAACAACGGCAATGAAATCCCCGTAGATATAGTAAAACAACGACCGGTCCGATGTAATAATTGTCAGCAACATGGCCATAAAACTTCAAAATGCCAAAACGACTGGATTAAATGTCCGAATTGTGCAGGCCACCACACATATGAGCAATGCATGGTCACCGGAAACTACAGACAATACAGATGCGCAAATTGCAATGAATATGGCCATGGGGCAGCAAACCGTAGATGCCCCGCGTACAAGGACTACATTGACACACTGGAGAAAAGGAACGAAGTACGACATATGACGAGAAAAGCGGTATTGGAAAGTCAACCCCGAATCAATGCAGCAAATGTACAAACTAAATTCCCTCCCATCACGGTTCCAGGAAAGCTGGACACACCAAGCACACCAAGCACCACAAGAATCATACGGACGGAAATGCGAAGAACCCCCAAAACAGCCACCAAACGCAAGGAACACCCAGATAGCCCGATCATGGAACAACATAAAACATGCCCCTGTACGCAAGGAGATATCATGACCAAGACTCAGGTACGTACCATGGCACAAATGATAGACAATGTATTCGCCCATCACATACCATACTACAAGAGATACATGGTAACCCAGATGTTCGACGAAGCCTTCACACGAAATACATCAGTATCTACCGAACCCGCCAGCAAAAGACCACTATTCACAGATACAGATACAGAAAATGACCTCATCCCAGACATCACTCCTATATTGTTACCAACCAATGCCGACCCAAACCATATGGATGACGTTGACGTTCACAAGTATCAAGACGTAAGCAACGGAAAAGGAGAAATCAACAACGACGAGTCTCCAGATGTATCTGTCATTGACACACATACGCCCGAGGACCACATACGAATAATGAAAAGCAAAAATGCATCAACCCCAATCAACAGTCCTAAGCAACCGGAACCTCCATACATAACCAACACCGAGGACGAAACGTGGAATGAATATTTGAATGCATCCAACAACAATGAAGAGCCACAGAACATCACAAAGGAACTACCCACAGGAGACCATGTACTGTCGGACGATGAAGACGACAAGCAGATAGATAATAGTCTATTGGACACGCGCGCAAAACACCCAAATCAAAAGAAAATCACCAATTCGCATCATGATCGTGATCACATGCAATGGTGTAACAACGTCAGCGGGTGTAAATGTTAATCTATAATGGGTAAACATCGAAAACAGTCAGATACACCCCTTTCAATTCTACAATGGAATTGCAGGGGGTTTAAAACTTCCAAGTGTGAATTAATAAATGCAATAGAAAATAAGTATATATCACCAGATGTAATATGCCTGCAGGAAATGCCGTCAAAGAGTGACCTAGCAGGATATAAACTGGTAATGCACCAATCAAACTCTTACAAAAACAGTGGAATAGGAATATTCGCTAGAAAAGATATAGCATGTTCTGAAATAAGCACCAAACACATAACTACAACAGAAAATATCCTATATGGGGGCATAAAGGTATATGGGAAAACCGGTAACATAGACATAATTAACGCATACTCATCACCAAATGCGAAAACTAATTTTAGTGAATTATACAGCTTAATATCACAACTAGGCAACAAATCCATAATCCTGGGAGACCTCAATGCGCACGATCCCTTGTGGGACCCAAACTGGGATCACCCGTGCAAAAAAGCTGAAGAGTTAAAGCAGTTCCTAGAAAATACAGACTATGTACTGCTAAATGATGGCAGTGAGACTTATGACTGTTCACACATCGCTAATAGTAACAAAACAGGAACAACTCCGGATATAACACTAGCGACCCCAACCCTAGCTGACAAAGCGGAATGGAAAACATTAGAAACCACCCTGGGAAGTGATCATTATCCAATACATCTGAATATTTATGCCCACTATCATCGAACAAGCCCGGCCAGCATCCCAAAATGGAAATTCCACAAAGCCGACTGGGATAAATTCATTCCACAATGTAAGGGACGTCTAGAAGTAGATGCAACGTTAGATATCAATGAATGCACTGACACATTTACAAGCACGTTGTATAGTATAAGTAAAGAACATATTCCACAAACTAGTGGAAAAATCCACAACCGCCCGGCCAATCCATGGTGGAATGATACCTGCACAGAAGCCATAAAGAACAGAGAAACATGTAGACGGAAATGGAGACAAGCTAAAAGAGGAGACTTAGAAAACAAGCTTAAATTAAAGAATGAATACATACTGGCTAAAGCAGCCACCAGTGCTACACTCAATACGGCACGTCAACAGGGATGGCAGGATTTTATTTCCAGTATAACCCTAAAACAGAACAGCAAAGAAGTATGGTACAACTTCAATAAATTAAGAGGCAGGAAATCGCATACAATCCCACCACTACAAAATGGCAATTACACAGTAGTCGACGACCAAGAAAAGGCAAACTTACTCACAAAACACTACCAACGTGCATCTAGTGACGACAACCTAAATCCACAATTCAAAATCTTAAAGGAGGAGTACGAACCAGAAATTCAGGCAGCCATTGAGTCCGAAAATACGCTAGACCCAAAGGAAAATACGGATTACCTGAACAGGTTATTCATCATGTCAGAATTTAAAACAGCGCTCAGAAGTAAGAAAAGTACATCACCAGGATCTGATCAAATCCACTATACCATACTGAAAAAACTACCAGCACAATCGCAAGAACAACTCCTGTCACTCATAAACAAATCGTGGTCGGAAGGTGTGTTGCCAGACACCTGGAAAGAAGCCACAATAATACCAATACT
>JBEVXV010001046.1:0-2884 GCA_040505915.1 Sedimenticola sp.
ATTTCATAACACAAACTATTAAAATATGATAGAGCGAGTGACATCTCACCCCAATCAAATTAATAAACAAATAACTATATTAAATATGAACATAAATATATCAGTCCTAATCGTCCAGTTGGCACTTGCTCGGCAAACCGGGATGACATGGACAGTTGAAGACGTCGCTTCGTCTCAAAACGGTGACATCTGTACAATATTTCAAGTGCACCCAATGTCCGCAACCAGGCACACAGCATTCTCCCCATTTCGTAAATTCAACGTAGGCACTGCGTCGTAACTCGTCTGGTTGCCACTGTTTGCATACGCAACACGGGTCACCTTCCTGGCTTTCGATGGTGGAAAGGTCGGACTCATGGCCGGATATTGGTATTATTTGTAGCCCTGACGCCCCAGCAACCTGAGAGTGGTGTTCCGCTGTCTGTTTCATACTCCTTCCCTTCTTTGTTGCGTTGTCCTTCTTTGGTGGTGTCGCTCTTCTTGTGGTTTTATTGGGTTTCTGTTTAGTAGATGTCTTCTTAGTTTTCTTTGTAGACTGTCCAGCAATGTGCTCTTTTATTTTTTTGGTTATCGTATCCTCAGTAATTGGTTTACCGCCTACGACCGCTGTTAGGACCTTCCGTTTCTTGCCGCTGCCAGATTTGTCCAGAACGTTTGTCTCAATGACTCTGAAGAACTCCGCTGCATGTGAGATTGGACTGCTAGGTGTCGGTAATTGGTCGGGTATAGCAGCATCGGTAGCTGGCTGTGTTGCATCAGACGGTGTCGGTAATTGTTCCGGTATAGCAGCATCGGTAGCTGGATGTACGGGAGATGCATCATCAGTTGACGTTGTAGGAGTAGTCTGGTTCCTGGTGGTATTTTCTCTTGACTGGAATACGGTTGCCGGTAAAAATGTGTCGCTGTCCACCTCAGCAGGGTTGAAAGGGTATATCCCACTTTTACGAAATGATGCCCTCAAGTTTGCTTGTGTAATGCTCAGCATGTATGCTTTGCAGGCGAGTTCACATAAAGCGTGTTTGGGAACGGATGACGATTTATTGGCTCTCATCAACTTGTGGCGCATGTCGTTGTAAATTCTCTGGAATGGCCCGAAACATCCCACATCTAAGGGTTGTAGAACGTGGCTAGTATGCGGGGATAGGACGAAGAGTATGATGTTCTCGTTGTTAGCCCACTCAATTAAGTCGATGGAAACATGGGATCTGTGGCCATCATACAACACCAATAGCGGCTGTGTAGTATCGCGTCCTTGGACGAACTTCAGGAAGTGGTTCTGCAAGTAATCCTTGAAGATGGCACCGTTAGACCACCCATTATCGCTCACTGTGCCGGCAACTCCAGGTGTTGCTCCCTCCAGCAGTTCTGTGCGCATACGTTTGCCCGGGAAGATGAAGAATGCAGGAATGGGGGTTCCGAGTGCATTCCCAGCACCAATCACGGTCACGTTGTAGGACATACCACTTGTCACAGCCACTGGCGTCGATTTCCTATCCGTCACGATCATTGGAGGCGTATGGTTGTCGCTAATGCCTTTTTCGTCCACATTGTAAATATACTGTGGCTTGTCCGTAAGGTTGTATTTTACAAGGATCTTCTGTAACTCTACGAAGTAGTTGGAAACGTTCTCTTCCGATGTAGCTTTTGCCCTGGCTATCGCGAGCGACCTGGGTTTCTTGACGGCTAATGTGGGCCACCTCTTCACAAAACGGCGGTACCATTGTAGAGTTAAAGGGTGGTCTCTGTCCCGCTTCCCCACGTCAGTGGCATACTCGGTGGCGAGGTTGCAGAGCTCCATTCTTGTGTAGCCATATCCCACTTTCGCCAGAAGAGTTACGTGGTCTACCAGTCGCACTTCTTCCTCTTGACTTAATAGCGGCGCGGCTCCGGACCTGACCGTGTCGATGTGTACGCTGCCATTCACCCTATTCCGTAATGTCGCCTCTGGTACGCAGTAAATTTTAGCTGCCTTCCTCACAGCGATTCCATCGTCTTTCACGGCGATGTATGCGTTAATCATCGCATCCCCGTCGTACCCTCGGTAGGTTCGCTTAGGTAACTGAAAATAGATCAAAAGAGAGTTGGATGTGCATCCCGTCACATTAGGACAACATAATTGGTTACTAATTACTAATTAAATAACCAATTATGTTGGACTAAGTGCTCTTGTTCTCTCTTGTAATCTATGTTAATTAGCTCAGTTGGGCCCAGTGACATCGCGTGTATTGGATCAAAGAGAGTAGACGGAGATAAATATACTTATATACTTTATTTTTTCACAATTAGCTGCCATATTAAACAATTAACTAGCAACAGGTGCTTGTTTTGAATCGATTATAAAGAAATCGGAAATAAGCATTGCCCCTTTCGATTCCCGCTCCAGACAAACTTTCCCAGGAGGCGAGGCCTAATTCGTCACGTGACATTTGTTGAGCAACAAACCACCAGCGACTTGACATTTTTGACAGTTCGATAAACACATGGATTATGCAATTATTCAGGATTTTTGCAACAAGGGAAATGTGCATTAGTGAAAAGGGTAATTTTATGATGTTGCATATGTATTTTCTGTAAATATACCTTCCCCAGGTTCAGCCTGAACATCTTTTCTTCTTGAATGTGCGTACGAGTGTGCTTCTATAAATAGTAAGCTGCAAGCGTCCGAACAGGCGTGACGTCACGAGAGATGCACGTTCAAAATGGCCGCGCAGAAATAGATACCGCGCAGTTTACGGACACTCGACGATACCACCTAATGTTATGACCATTTATATATTGAATTCTCCATAATGGCATTGCTATGTCCAAACAAGTCAGTAATTAGTCAGTAATTCGTTTGCATGTATAATACTCCGAGAAACAGCAATAATTCCATGATATTTAA
>JBEVXV010001047.1:0-3795 GCA_040505915.1 Sedimenticola sp.
TAGTTGTGCAAATCGTGACCGCTGGCTCAAAAATGGGCGTGGCTCCGGGGGTTCAAATTTTGTTTTGTCCAAATATGATCATTTCATATATCATATCGAAGCAATTGATGAGACGATTGCTTTGAAACATTTTATGTTGAAATCGGATATCAAGGTCACATGTGTTATAAATATAATTATTGTGCAAGCGTGTTTTTAGCGCCGTAACTCGACTAAATATTATCCGATTTTCACGAGACTATCAGAATGTTTCTACAGGTGAGCGTTAAGGCCTCTTGTGGCACTTTATATATAATCCTTCCGACCATAGAATATAATTACTGTTGGTTTTGGTTGAATGATACACAATGTTAAACAAACCACATTTCAGAAATGGTTTATCATGTGGAGTGGTGCATCGTGTGCAGTTGACGTTCTGCTTGATATATTTTACTTTGGTATTTATGACAAGACTAAAGGTCTTGATGTGCCGACGCGTGACACAGGTATGGTTCAACGAATCGATGCTATGTGCCAATTTAGAGAAGTTTTCAACACTGCTAGTTGTGAACTAAGAGAAGAAATCTGGAATTGGTGCGTAACTAACCTACCAGACGCGTATGCGCCAAAAGGCAGAGGTGATGCCGAGGTAGTTGCTGGCTTTGCTTCTTTTGTAACAAGTGCAAAAAGCATGGTGACTATCAACACAGTTTCTACTTGTTGTGTGTGTGACACAGACATATGTAATGCGGCAACGATTGGTGTGACATCAGTATCGAACATGTCCATTGAGAAATGTGATGGGGACCTTGCTAAAGGGATAGAATCAGAAGTCAATACCCAAGTACGGAATTGTCAGAAGACAAAGTGCAATGTACATCATAATGCTGATGTCATTGAGAAATCGGTACATCTTAGTTGGCCAAATATATTGTTGGTAGAGTTGGGCGTTGCTGGTCACAAGAACCATCATAATCCACCAGCTAGAATTGAAGAATGCATGGTAGTGGGACAAACAATGTACAAATTACAAGCATCAGTTCAAGTCCAGCCTGGGCATTTTTATTGCATAGTAAAACACGAAGAGGAGTATGCAGTGATTGATGGATTGAAAGCTACGGTATCTTATTACGATACTTTCTCTGCTGCTGTTCAACAGTCGAATGTTCCCACAGAGCGTTTTCATTACACATCCACAAACCATGACGCGATTCATATTCTTGTGTACCAGAAGATGTCTCAAAACACAGAAAGTAATACATCAAATGAGGAAAGCAACATTTCCAAGGGAACCAGGATTTTTGTAGATGATACAAACAACACACAGTCAGCTGAGTGTCACAACTCCCCAATTGACAGTAACAAGCACCTTACGACAGATGTGAAGCCTGTCGTTGCAGCAAAGAATACAACAGTATCCTCTATGAGTGACACAAGATGTAATGTACCAACTACCAAGCACGAACGGAGCACTCTACACGAACAATTACCGGTGGATACGGAAACTGGTTTCCGGAATCATGAACAGAGTGTTGATAATGCCGGTGATATTGACTTAGGTTTATGCAGAGTTGCATGTGTCCGTGATTCTGGATATATATTCGTCTCCTGTGAGCAAACATTTCGTTATGCAGAAATGACAGCCCATGTCAGGAAGAATGGGTATGTATGTATAGATAATGTTCTGCAAAGAGCCGGCTTAGAACGGGAGAAATGTTTTACATTTGAAGGCACTCTCAGGCATTATATTCGCATAGACGCTTTATTAATTGTGCTACGAAGCAAAATCGGAAATCATAATTCAAAGCAACCGATGATAATACACTTGGAGAAAATGTGTCCCGTACTAACGCCAGCTCATCGTAACCCTTCTTCACGTGACTTGTATGACACGAGAGTGAAGCAACTGACGGATGAGATGAAGACAAAGGGTATACAACTTTGCACCGGACACGTATTGTTATCAACCGAAAGGATACGGTATGCTAATAAGCATGATGTGATGTAGGTGTGTTGCACAGACATATTTCAGATCTCGGGTCTGACTCAACATATACGCAAGAATGGATACAACTATGTGGATAAGGCACTTGCCAAAATGGGAATTGAAGATGCATTCATCGTGTATAAACGGAACCGCCTCCTTATCCAACTGACAGCGCTCTTGGAACTATTCAATTCCGGTCTGAGTAGGCACAATTCTTCGAATACATTCGTTGAAATCAGGAATGAATTAATTACTGTTTTACAGTCGGAAACGTGTATGGACATTACACAGCGACAGCATACAGTCACACCAAGAAAGGATAAATTGAAAACGCCTGTATCTGAGAATAAGTCTCCATCACTGAAAAGAAGAAGAAATAGAGCATTGTTTCACAGTGTAAGAAAAGCAAGAGGATTTAGTAAGCGAACGCAACAGTTTAAATCAGCGTTGAAACATGCATTTGAACAGTTGTTCAAAAGCAGAACTGAACTAAAGAAAGCGTTCGCTAAGCTAATCACCAGTGACAAGACAGATAAGCCTGATTCCGAGTTTGATGGGAGTTTTAGTACTGATGACATATCTCAGATTCTACGTACCGTAGACTGCAAGAAATCGTCGGATGGAAGAAAATACACAAACGCACTGGATCGTATAATATCCGAAAATGTGAAGTTCTCTGTTCGTGATCTTGTGTACATCGAAGAAAATTTCAGTGGCACACGGTTAATGCAACAGATGAGACAACGCCTTCCTGTCATTCTGCCATCAAGAAAGGACGAATATGTACTAAAAAGAATCTACGATTCGCAATTTCGAGCCATTCTCTTGCCAGAAAGAACATCAACTGGTTGGTGTGTAGATCCAAGCCGTCTTATGGAGCTTCTGAGTTTCAAATATTGGTGGCTAGAAGGAGAAAAACATTGGAAGTTATACGGCGATGGACGGGAGATTGGAGGCAGAAAAAGTTGTTTCATTGCCTTAAGCACTCTTAACAATGAGGCGAGACAGCATGGTATCTCACACCAAAGTGCAAAGGAGATATATCAACTACATCTGTTCTACGAGTCAGATTCACGGGACAATATAGGAGAATATAGGGTTTCCATCAAAACTGAACACGCTCTTAGAGAAGAAGCAAACGGATATGGACACATTTTACTTGGCGGGAGATGAAATGTTTTTGGAGGCTATGCTGGCGTCCGAAGGGCTAGGTCCCCTGACGAAAGATGGGTGGAATATATATAGATTTGATGATGTGGAACAGAAAAAGGAAGTTTCACCGGACACTGGTCTAAGGACAGACCTCAAGCTATGCATAACCCGTGAGCATGCGCATTCCATACTTCCTGCCATACCGACAAGTCGTGTTGTATTGTGCACTCTGCATGCATTTGCCAGATGCGTAGAGAAATTAGTTAGTCTTGAGGTGGACAATATTTTGTCTGACGCCAACAAAGCTGGGCAAAGGGGTCAGAACGCTTCATCATACATCGATGATAAGATCAATACACTACAGAACAATATGAACAAACGGGGTGTACGCGGTGGGAATTTCAGAATAAACTTTGATTCAAAAGGTGTTCCACAACGTGTTAGCCTGAACAAAACACATGCATTCGTCATTGTGAGCCGTCCACCAATTAATGGAAGCGAGTCCGAATACCCGCATGTGATGACGAAAATATTGGATAATCACAAGCGGCAAGTAAATACACTTCCTGGTGTTGTGACGCAAAAGCTTAAGTTGCAAGATACATATACTGAATTCGAGCTAGTTAGTTGCATCTGGGATCACTTCAGGATAATGATGGAGATTCTACAAAAAGACC
>JBEVXV010001048.1:0-7140 GCA_040505915.1 Sedimenticola sp.
CTATTCAGTCCAATCAGGCTCCACAGTGTTCGCAAACATCATAAAGGTTTTCAACAAGAAAAATGGGGGGTCCCTGTTAACCATTCCCACACTCTCCCCCACAAAATAAATGGTGCCTCACCATTTCCATACTGTACTGTACTGTTTATGACATTAGATTTACCGTGTTTCAATGTACAGCCTGCATTGAGAATTCACTGTGTCTTGACTAGACCATGTCCAGTTACATCATCCAAGAATATCTCAATTATGATGGAATTATTGGGTATTTAAAATACATATAAAGATGGCCATCTCTTTGATGTATTTCACGTCTGTGATCACACCCCAAGACACATGAACAGATTATTAACATCATGCAGTGCACATGCAATAACATACAGTTGGTATTGTACCTATTGAAGTCTCACCTACCTGTGACTCTAAAGACTATTCCCATTAAAACCCATGGTAGCCTATACCTTCTCACAGATCTCCAGGTCTTCAACAGGTATTCCACACCAACCTCTAGTGAATACTATTACCGGTAGTCTACCATGCCCTGTATGATAGGTTCTGTTGGCACCCACCATCACCTCCATGGAAATTTTGACTCTGAATAGTAATCCTACTTACTTGAGGGTAGTACGAGGGCTCACCAATTGTATCATATGTGAGTTGCCTCGGCGGGCGCCTCCTCCTTCTTGGGCGAGTAGGATCTACATCCTCACTATCATGACTGCTGGAGTCTTCAGCTCGAGACTCTCCCCCAGATCCCTGACTACTTACCTCAGACTCAAGATCTGATTCAGGCAATACCATTGCCGGTGGTAAAAACTCCTCTGCCTCAGGATTCAAGACGGATGTTGGGCTCTCTGCAGCTGAATCCGAATGATCCTCAGGGGGAGCCGGGATCTGCACGTGCCAATCGTCGTCGGGGCTGCTACTACTACTCGGTGGAGAGACAGATACCTGTTTGGCGTGTCGGGTTGCCATTTTGTTCCGCACTGGTTGGTTTCTTCCTGGCCTGTTAGTCACGTCAAATGGAAGACTGTCACAAGGAAGTAGCAGGTTGCGATGCAATACGCGATACTGCTTGCAACCATTCTCTGGTCTCACCTGATAAACCGGTGAATCCTCACTCATCCTTTTCACCACAGTGTGGATATTCTGTTCCCAGTAAGACCGCAACTTACCTGGTCCTCCCCTTTCTGAGAGATTCCTTACCAGAACTCTGTCACCAGGCTTCAAAATGGCACTTCCAAGACCCTTGTCATGTTGCGACTTACCGTCAGCCGCAGCTTTCCTGGCATTATGTTGAGCAAGCTTGTATGCTTCCTGCATACAATCCGTCCACTTCTCGACATATGACCTGTAGGATTCTGGATCCTTTCCACTTACCTGTCCAAACACTAAATCAATGGGCAATCGGGGTGATCTGCCAAATAGGAGGTGGAAAGGGGAATAACCAGTTGCATCATTCTTTGTACAATTGTAGGCATGTACTACCTTACTAACATGGGCCTTCCAGTCGTGTTTATGATCCTTCGGGAGGGTTCGCAACATACCAAGTAACGTACGATTAAATCGTTCCACCTGTCCATTCCCTTCCGGGTGGTAGGGCGTTGTTCTTGAATGAATCACTCCACAGTGCTTCTGTAGTTGTTTGAAGAGTTCATTTTCAAATTCCCTACCTTGGTCATGGTGGAGCCGACATGGGAACCCGAAGCGCAGAACAAAATCATTAAAAATTTTGTCTGCAGCTGTCTTACCGGATTTGTTCTTGGTAGGATAAGCCTGTGCGAATCGACTGAAATGGTCCATCACCACTAACATATACTCATGGCCACCCTTTGACTTCTCTAAATGTACATAATCTATTGATACCAGTTCAAAGGGACAAGTGGTGGCTATTGGCTTCAACGGGGCTCGGCGGTGGACGGCTGGTCTCCGATCCTTCAAACAGGTGCATACCTTAGTCACAAAATGTGAGATGTCACGTGCCATCCACGGCCAGAAGAACCGTTCCCGAGCAAGAGCGATAACTCTATCCGACCCCAAGTGTCCCATATTCTGATGCAACTCGGTGTATACCAGATTCCTGAACTTACTTGGCAGTGCCAGTTGCAATGTCTCTTCTCCATCTGGTTCTCTATACCTCCGCATCAGAATCCCATCACTATCCACAATCAACTTACCCCATTCTCGGTACCAAGCCCGCTGTTCCCGGTTCTTCACCTCTCCTGGTTTGGGTCGAACAGCTGCTCTAACATTCTGCAATACCTTACACAGCACAGGGTCATTTTCTTGAGCAAGTCTAATCTCTGTCGGGCTCAGCACGTCAATACCCAATTGATCATGGTCTACTGGATTACCTAAATGTATGTCCGGTTCTGCACTTGACAGGGCTGTCACCCATCCAGTTGGCACTGGGTCCTGTATTAACTGAAATACTGCTCCGAACTCGTCAGGTTCGACTCTCATTGAACATTCATTCATATACCTTTCAATATCTAGAGGCATGCGTGATAGTCCGTCGGCATCCATGTTCAATTTGCCAGGCTTGTAGAAAATCTGAAAGTTGTAATCAGCCATTTCCGCCACCCACCGATGTCGCGTTGCGTCCAACTTGGCGGTAGTGAGTATATAAGTCAAAGGGTTGTTATCACTATATACCTTGAATGAAGGCGCATAGTACAGGTACTCCTTGAATCGGTCGGTCACGGCCCATTTTAGTGCTAAAAACTCCAACTTACCCGAATGTAGGTGATAGTTGCGTTCAGCTGGAGTTAATGTGCGTGACCCATACCCTATTACAACCAACTTACCATTGTCCATTTCTTGATATAGAATAGCCCCAAGTCCGTCCTGAGAGGCATCAGTGTGTAACACAAAGGGCTTATCAAAATCAGGGTAAGCCATTACCTGTGAACTGGTCAACACATCTACCAAATCTTCCAAACATTCCTGGTGGTTAGCTGTCCATTCTACCCGCTGTTTTGAAGATACCTGCCCTGACTGTTTCTTCCTCCTGGTCTTAACCTTTCTGGCTTTTCTAGACTTATTTGTACTTACAGCTTCAACTGACGACCCTGTATTCGTGGCCTTCAGAAGGTCATACAATGGCTTTGCACGCCTGGAAAAATCGGGGACATATTTACGATAATAGCCAAGAAAGCCCAAAAGTTGACGAGTCTCACCAACGTTGGTGGGATGTTTGTCTTTCAAGGCTAACACTGCTTGCTTGTCTGAGGTGTCCATGGAATAACCCTCCTTGGACACTAAGTGTCCAAGATAACGTACCTGTGGACTGAAGAAAGTGCACTTTGACGGCTTCAACTTTATGCCCTTACCCTGCAGCCGCTGCAGCACTGTCCGAACATTCTCAATGTGCTGGTGATACGACTCACTGTAAACCAGTACATCATCCAAGTAAGGCATGCAAATCTTATCTCTCAGGTCACTCAGACTGTCCTCCATAAACTGTTGAAAGCAGCCTGGGGCTCCGGAAAGTCCGAACGGGATACGCAACCATTCGTACAACCCCCATGGGGTAATGAAAGCAGTATACGGTCGGCATTCCTCTTTGACATACCCCTGATGATAGGCTTTTCCTTGATCTAAAAGGGTAAACCATTCCTTACCTTTCAAATTGTTCAGCGCATCCTGAATCCTTGGTATCGGTCTACGATCCTTACAAGATTTTTCATTTAATTGACGATAATCAATACAAAGACGTAGTGTTCCGTCGCGTTTACGTACACAGACAACAGGACTAGAGTATGGTGAGGACGACTTTCGGATCCATCCACGATTAACTAAATCATAGATGTAATCTTTTACTTCTGTGTACAACGGTGGAGGAATTGAGATATATGTTTTCTTCACAGGCTCTGGGTCTGTAAGTCGAATGTCAAGTTCTAAATCGGGGACGCTACCAATGTCGGCCTCATCCCTAGCAAAAGCTAAACATTCCTCTCGCAACATCTGTCTAATCTCACTCACCTGTTCTGAATTCAGATTATCATCGTCCAACTCCACTGGAGGATCCCAACTGTCATCACCATAGCAACCCACTTTGGTTGTCCCTGGGGATGGCGGACTTGGTATACTTACCCCAGTTCCCTCGTGTTTCACACAATTTATCTCACCCTCGGCTGGCGCATTACTGCTGGAAGAAATATCTGGGAGTGTGATCACAGACTGAATAGGCTGTAGAGTACCTAGGATGCTACCCTTTTTCAGAACTATATCATGATCAGTTGTATTGCGGATAGGGACAGATACCGAACAGCAAGATCCTGGATTTACAGTCAGCAATGCTTCAGTAAGTTCTAACCCTTCTGTTAACTGTTTATCAGTACAAGGAAGAAAAATGGCGGCTTGACGATTTTCTACGACTCCTGTATGCACAATACACTTGACTGTTTTAGTCACATGGTTTGGAATTACAATGTTGTGCTTACCCGATTTAGCCATTCCAATATTGTCAGTCAAACAATTCGTTAAGACATGCGACACCGATTTTATAGTAGCTGAGCTTTTGCCTGGAAAGGCAAATGCTAAACCACTATCAAGACCTTTCGGCAATAACAGCGGATTGTCTTTCATGTGTGCAATTACGTTGAACCCAACTATTGGCTTCTCCAAATCCACGGAACTAGAGACCAAGAACGGAACATGCAAGCTTTCGGCCTGTGGTGATAACTTAAATTCCAGTTCAACCCACCCCTCAAAGGCCAATGAGTCACCACTAGCTGATTTAATGATAATATCTTTGTCAAATAGTTTCTGAATTGGTTCTAGTTCCTTAGATGGAAAATTATCATTCAACCATGATAATGACAACAGAGATACTTGGGCGCCAGTGTCCCATAAAACTTCACAAATATTACCATCAAGGATACAGTGCAGGTTACATTTCTCACCAATGAGTTTTATTAACTGGCGTCTGGATTTGGGAGAAAGTGAATTTACACTGCCTCTCAAATCATTAATTGTAATATGTGGTTTATTTCTTTCATTTACTGTCTTTATGGCGCCACAAATAGGCTTGTGTATCTCCCAATGTTGTTTTTGACAATTTGTGCTACAATAGAGGGTTGTGTTACATTGTTTACACTGATAAAGGACATTACTTAATTCTGAAACTTTCCCACAATGAACGCAGCATGGGGCATTACTACTCCCGGCCAAATCACGCCCCGCTAATTTGGCCTCTGGTCGTTTCCCTGAAGATTTGGTTTTCTGCATCCCCTCTGCCAGTGTTCACTACTCCCGCATCTGAAGCAATGGTCACATCGTTCCCCTGTGGATCGACAGTTCTCACACGCACGAATTGGTCGAGATCTTTTACCCCGAGTCGATGTGTCAGGTTTCCGATTTTCTAGCTCCTTCTGTAGAGAGGCGACCTGTGTTCTCAGCTCCTCTAACTCCAACTGTAGTTTTCCAGGTTTTGGTTCCTTCGTAGTGTCCTTCACAGGAGCCGATTTCTCCTCCGATACATTCATAACTTTGGCTTTCCGTGAAGTGTCTATTTTCGCCTTTCTTTCCGTTTCTCGGGCTGTAATTGCATTGAGGTCTTGAACCAATACCTCATCAGAAACATCACCCTTGGAAAGTGTGGACTGGTATTCACTCCGAATCACATCGTCCCGCAAACCGGTAGAAACTGCATGCCGAAACATATTTTGCACCAGTACCGGGTCGTAGCTAAGACTAGTCTTGTCCTTGGAGGCAAATATTACTTTCTGGCGAATGTCGAGGGCGCGGAATAGAAACTCTTGCGGTGACTCTTTGGAGTCCTGGGTGAGTCCACAAAGTTGTTGGTACCATTCTGTCGGTGTTTTCTCTTGATAGAATGACCTTACGATCGAGTTCAGTGTTACCAAATCTAGGAGTTCTCTTCCTTCCAGGTAACTGCGTAGTCTGCTTCCCGGCTGAATGGCGCGGATGACAGCATCAATTATCTCCTTTTCAGAGTATCCCTTTTCACCCGCTGCCTCTACCTGTCTGACATAGCTAATGAAATTTAGGCCATTTTTAATGTCACCGATCTGTCCACTTATTTTGAGGTCTTTCTTATAAGAGCCTATGTGAACTACTTCCTTTTCTGAAGATGGTGTATGAAATGCAGTTGATTCAAGTGATTCTAGTAGCAGCCCTAACTTCTCTCGCCCTCCATCCTCCTCCTTGTGTAGATTAGCTATGTAGTCTTCCACTACGCTCAGTTTCTTGGGTTTTCCCGCACCTTTAGCCTCGAATCCCGGTGCTACCATAGACGAAATCTCATTCAGCTTTTCCGGCGATGTGGCGTACAGGCTTGCCCTCACTGAGACGAGTAAGTCGGTTACCGAGTCCATAGCATCCTCCATCATTTAGGATCCCGGACGAGCCCCCAAATGTTAACCGCGGGTAAATGACGGCCACCTGCAGGAGAAGAGATAGTTAGGGACAAGATAGTTTGGGCGCTAATGTTTTATTGTTTTTAAATGGCGGTGACACTGTGAACAACGCCACCTATATATAACTGAATACATCCGTATACAATGGTATTACAGCCTCATCGAGATACGTGTCGTGACCAGTCGACGGCCACACGCAGCAGTTCACCCACAGATACCAAGCTACCAGTCTGTGCCTGCATGTGGACTACAGCATGTGTACCCTCACAAACATGAACCACAACACGTATCACATACCGCAATAACTGCCATACACCTGGCATGGTGATTCCCCGTAATGTTATGAAATGCATGGCCTTTCACCAGTGTGAACGGTGATGCATGGTATATAACAGGCAACATAGTGAAGCACCACCAGGTGTACAGAAGGATTCATCAACATGGGTGGAGTATAGGTGCGATTACAGTGTGACTTACGAGTTGAATGAGTAGATGTACCAGTATAATGCAAATATGGGTGTGAGTAGGATAATGGTGGGCTAATGCATGTGTGTGCCACAGTGTGGGTGTTCACCAGTGTGAATCCGTAAATTCACCAAGGTCAATAAAGATGTGTAATGTGCAAATTCACCAATGTCATGGGTGTTCACCAGTGTGAATCCGTAATTTCACCAATGTCATGGGTGTTCACCAGTGTGAATAAGAATATTTGTATTGACGGTGCCACTATGGAGGAATGTCTTGTTACTTACACCAC
>JBEVXV010001049.1:0-1530 GCA_040505915.1 Sedimenticola sp.
AGCCGGATAGTGCGCCGGAGATCTCCCCTGCCCGTGGCCCACCTGAATTTTGCCTGGAGCTGGATCAGAGTCAGGCGTGGTCTGATGATGGGGTGAACCCGGTTGCGGAATTCGAATATGACCAGACGGTGAGCTGGTAGCCGGCTTATCCGTCATGAGTATGCAAAATCTGCAGGTCATTTTGGGACCTGTAGGGTATCTCTTGTGCTGCGTACCCCTGTCAGCGGAGTATTGAGGCGTCCAGACCCATGTTCTTGGTGTCTGTCAGTGTGTTTGGTGTGTTCACAGCATTACTACCGCCAGAATTCGGTTTGTCAGGGCTGAATGCCCCTTCTTGCGACAAGGGAATTGATTGACTTTGTGGGTTGAAATTCCTATCCTTATCTTTTTATCCTTTCCTTATCCTTCCTTATCCTTTTTTAATCTGCGTCCTAGCCCTGTTAAACCTATTAGAGCTGAGCCAAACAAGAAGAAAGCGCTTGGTAACGGGACTGGTACTACTTCTAGTGAAGTTAGTTTAAAGAATATATTTTGGTTTCTATCGGCTGAGATTCTGCCTTGGTTGTAGCTAACCGAATAGTCAGTTGCTACCAATGGTAGATCACTGGATGTTAAGAGGTCTGGCTGTGTGCCAGTGAATGAACTTTCGCTCCAATCAAACTGTACAAAGTCAACTTGGCCAACACTCGCCGATTGATCGTTAATAGTTGTTATTAATCGATCGGAGTAGTAGTGGCTCCCTGAGTAGGTGGTAAATCGTTGATCATTCATAACTTTTACTGAACTATCACTGCCGGAGCTATTACTTATGCCGTCTGGTGAAAACATGATGGATTTATTAGAAAAGATCATTTGAAATGCAGTGACTGCATTGGCGTAAGTTGTGCTGGTAATTAGGTCTCCACTTGAATGCATTGCGGTTGATTCAGCGCCGCTTGTTTCTGAATCTATAATATAAAAACCACTAAAAAGCTCTCCATAATTGTAACTACCTGAAGTAGTGTTGATCATGCCGGTGAAATTAAATCTTACGGATTCTGCATTTGCTATCTGTGTAACAAGTAGGGAAAAAGAAAATAGAAGCACGGGCAGATAAATTTTTCTTTTAAGCATAAGTCATCCTTTTTATTAGTGATCTTAATTTAAGTGTTATCAAATGGTTGAGTTAATTGTTTGGCAGAGAGTGGGTGGTATGGATTCAAGCATCCTGCCACTTGTTTTCCCTAGGAAATAAGATGTTAGCAGATAATCAGTTAGTTCTCTATGATTAAGGGCATGTCAATCGACAGGAACGACAAAAACAATAACAAGACACCCATATTTAAACGAGTCTAAACTGCATTCCTCACAGAAAGTTTGGGGTCAGTATAAAAACTCGTAACCGTTCACAGGGTATAAATGACGCTGTCACCAAGCAAGGCAGAAGAAAGGGGTCATATATGGTTCGCCCCGCTCCCTAAACGGCCTCAAATGGGCCATGATGTCAGTGTCAAACCGACATCAAAACAGAAACGAGGCAAACCATGAGCA
>JBEVXV010001050.1:0-4278 GCA_040505915.1 Sedimenticola sp.
TCCAATGAGACGCGTCGTTCAGTCGACGCGTATCCGGACTTTCAGTCCGTAACTCGAACCCACCGGCTTTAGCCGGTGAGTTGTTCAGTTAATGGGTGCCCGTAAGCAAAACAGAAATACTAAGATCTTCATCTACAACAGGCCAACAAATGCCCTCCACATCTCCCTGTCTTCATCACCGAAGTAAATATCCTCACGCCGATCGCCTCGGGTGGTAGCGTGATATAGCGCTCCAGAAAATCCAAGCTTTAGGGAGCTGTCCATTGGTAAAGCATAGCACTAATGTTGAAATGTTAGAACTGACCCATTTTTTCCTTCTTGTTTAAAGAATATTTTTCAGGGGTTGGGCTCGATGACGATAAGATTGTTGGAAAATAGAGAATTTTTCACCGTAATGCTTCCGCGCCCAGCTCACGCTCCTTACCCGCAACCATGTGGGCAATCAACGCCGACCCCAAGCGCAAACTGAATAGTTTTGCCTGATTCAGGGTAACTATCGAAGAGGGAGGGGAAAACGTGCCAAAAATAGGGGATAATGGACGTTTTATCAGACGCAGTTATATCGAGTGGTTCAAGCAGAACAATACAATCCATCCCGTGAAGCCCAATGGGCTGAGTGGCCCCATCTCCGCTATACCGGAGTCTCCAGTGCCATTCGGAGTTGGTTGAGGGATACCAGCTCTCTTACTGCACGGTTGAAAGTTGCCAGCCGGGGAAATTTTCGTGTTCGTCTGCTCAGTCAGGGGTGGGGCCGACCACTCTACAGTGAAAGTAAACTGCTGGGCATGAAGGCGCGGGAGATTGCGGTGGTACGTGAGGTGGAGCTGTTGTGCGATGGTCTCCCCTGGGTATTTGCCCGCACCCTGATACCCGCCTCCAGCCTGACCGGAGCCGCCCGTCAGTTGACGCGGCTGGGTGAGCGGCCGCTGGGCGAGGTGCTGTTTACTCATCGGCAGATGCGGCGAGGCGTCACGGAGATGGCCAAGCTTACCTCCAGACACCGGCTGTTTTCTGAAGCCACCGCTAGACTAGATCAGCGGGTCGAGTCGGTATGGGGGCGGCGTACACTCTTTTATCTTGCGGGAAAGCCGCTGTTAGTAAATGAGATTTTCCTACCGGACAGCCTGATATGAACCCATCCGAAACCCAGGCTGAATCCAAATCACAGCCACTCTCACTTGCACGACGCCTGTCGAACTATGCTCGCCTTGTCCGCCTCGACCGGCCCATCGGCATACTGCTGCTGTTATGGCCTGCTATGTGGGCACTCTGGATCGCTGGAGAGGGCCGTCCCCCCCTGAGTATACTGCTGATTTTTATCCTCGGGGTGACGCTGATGCGCTCAGCTGGCTGTGCCATCAATGATTATGCAGACCGCAATATTGACGGTAAGGTGGGGCGTACCTGCAATAGGCCCATAGTGACGGGGGATGTATCACCTAAAGAGGCCTTGAGTGTGTTCGCCGTTCTGGTACTGCTCTCCTTTGGCTTGGTACTGCTGCTTAATATCGAAACCATACTGCTGTCATTTATTGCCTTGCTGCTGGCGGCCTTTTACCCCTTTATGAAACGCTACACCCATCTGCCTCAAATGGTGTTAGGGATAGCTTTTGGCATGGCTGTGCCTATGGTCTTCACCGCACTGACTGAATCAGTTTCAGCGGTTGGTTGGTTGCTCTTTCTTGCTACGGTTATCTGGGCGATGATCTACGACACTCAGTACGCCATGGTCGATCGTGATGATGATATCAAAATTGGCGTTAAATCCACCGCCATCCTGTTCGGTCGGCACGATCTGCTGGTGATCGCGCTGCTGCAGCTGTTTATGATCGGGCTGTTACTGCTGATTGGCGTAAAAGGAGAGTTGGGTCTCTACTACTATATCGGTGTTCTGTTCGCTACCCTGCTCTTTATCTACCAGCAGGTGCTGACTAAGGGGCGCGAGCCTAGCCGCTGCTTTTCCGCCTTTCTCAACAACAACATCTTAGGCATGGTGGTGTTTGTCGGGTTGTTGATTGATTACTTGATATAAAAAAGCAGGCTCCCAGGATGTTAATGAGGCTGCAAGTGAGGGCTATTTTTTTGTGGTACCGGTGAATCCGGCGGCTTTGAAGAAATTTCGCTGCATCTCGCCCCATGCTTTAACGTTATTCTCCGTTATATCAGGCGTCGTTTTCATGGGGTCTGTGTCGACGCTATTTTCGACCTCCTGTTGCTGCACGAACAGCGCCAGGCTCTCCTCCAGATAGCGGGCGAGCAGTCCCTGAGAGCTGCCGCCATAGAAACGGATGATCTGTGCCAGCATATTGGGAGTGAACAGCGGTTCCCCGCCAGACTCCTCCTCCAGCATGATCTGTAGCAGAATGGAGTGGGTCAGGTCATCGCTGCTACGGGTGTCGACAACCTTAAAATTGATACCCTCTATCACCAGGTCACGGATATTGGACAGCGTAATATAGCGACTCAACTCAGTGTCGTAGAGTCGGCGGTTGGGATATTTTTTAATAATTCGTATGCCGGGCATAGTGCCGCCACCTTATGGCTCGCTGCTGTTAACGCGCTATGTTACTCGCGAACACGCCTAAATGGGAGCGCTCTTGTTTGGGATGCTACTCATGGAGGAAACAGCTATGGGTGGTGTGCCGTCTCCCCTATCTCTCCTCTGTGTGGTCAAATAGGTGTGCCTGATGAAGAAATCCATGCACACTGAAATGCTCCATTGCTTCGTCATGGTGGGGAGGGAATACAATAGCGGTGGCGATAGCACCGATCAGGCAGGCGGCCCCACAGATAGAGAAGGCCAGGGGGAAATTACCTATGTCACCCAGCATTCCACCGAGGATAGGAAAGACTATGCCTCCTGCCCCGTAAGAGAGGAAGACGTAAGGGTAGTTTTCCCCAACAACCTTGTTGCCAAACTCGTCAGCGGTAAGGGCCGGGAAGAGAGCAAAATTACCACCGAAGTTGAAACCGAGCATAGTGACACCGAGATAGAGCAGATATTCGTTGCCCGCCATGGAGGTGAAGGCCAGCAGGATCAGCCCTTGGCTACCCGCCATGTACATAACCGAGCGCTTACGCCCGAGCTTGTCGCTAAGGGTGCCCCAAACGATACGGCCGATGCCGTTGGCAATGCTGAAAAAGACCGCCATCGCAGTTCCTGCGATGGCGCTGGATTGAACCGAGCTATAGCCTGCTGCTTGCAGGGCCTCCATGGGATAGAGCTTCATCAGGCCAATCGACATCAGCCCGGCGCCGGCACTGACTGCGAAGGTGAGGCAGACGAGGTGAAACTGAGGCGTGCTCAGCATCTCCAGGGGCGTAAACTCCTCTCCGCCAGCCCCTGCGCCCTGTGTCGGTAGTTCGAACCCTTCCGGCAGCCAACCTTTGGGTGGCATTTTCATCCACAGGCTGCCGATAAGCACCAGTAGGGTGAAGATAATGCCGTAGACAATAAAGGTATGGGACAAGCCGATGGATGAGATCAGCTCACCCCAGTTGCCAGCCAACTTGACCCAGCCCATGGCGCCGAAGCCAAAACCCGCTACGGCAAGTCCGGTAATCATCCCCTTGTGGTCG
This sequence comes from Sedimenticola sp., assembly GCA_040505915.1. GTDB lineage: Bacteria > Pseudomonadota > Gammaproteobacteria > Chromatiales > Chromatiaceae > Vondammii. The sequence goes on from JBEVXV010001050.1 coordinate 3,580, forward strand.
GGAAACCAGCGCATACCGACGGCTATCGGTACTACATAGCCAAGGCCGATGCCCGCACCGCCCACCAGTCCTACACCCAGGCAGACGGCCCAGAAATTTGTAGCGCCCCCTAAGCCGGCCAAAATATATCCAGCTCCCAGAGTAACTCCTCCGATTACCGCCAGTTTTTGTGGACCCCACTCCCTCAGCTTGCGTCCAGCAAAGACCATGACAATGGCAAAGGTTGCCAATCCCACGGCAAATACAATTTGGGTATCGAGTTTGCTCCAGCCTGCTTCTTTTAGCGCGGGTGTGAACACTGACCAGGCGTAGATGGCACCGAGGCAGAGCTGGATCAGAATTGCCCCGGCTACAATCTTCCACCGGCTTAAGGGTTGAACTTCCAACATGGCCTCTCTCTTCTAAAAAATAGTACGGGTATAGGCGCAAGACCATAGCCTCGCTCAGGTAAGAGTAGCAATGATGAGCGTTTTCTGTAATTTTTTTTTGTGAAACTAAATCGGAAACTATGCTGTTGAGGGTTGGAGTCGATTGCCCACATGGACGTGGGTAATCGACTCCAACCCGGGGCAAAAATACCCTCGTAACTCGGACAGGCTCCTAGGAGTCTGTCCGAGAATAGGCACCGTAGCGAGGGAAGCCCATTTTGAGTCATTTTTTTCGGTCATTTGAGGCGAATAGTTGCTCTTATTCAACGAA
>JBEVXV010001051.1:0-4847 GCA_040505915.1 Sedimenticola sp.
TATTTCTTAAAGGCATACTCCGACGCTTGAATACTACATTCAGAGTATATCTAAACATATATAATAAAAGCATGTATTGAATAAAGCTAATAGTTATCTATGATACTATACAATACTTTTCGCCAGAATTGTGTTATAGTGGCAGTAGTGTAAGTATTACGAAACCGAAAGTAGAAAACCGGATGTTACCAATTGCTACGAAACAAATCGCGTGATGTACGAATCTTCCGTGATACGCGAAGAATCAATGCTGACCGGTCGAAGCTAGTCATTCAACAACTGAAAAACAACTGATCTCTGTAATTTTTCTTGATTTGAGTGCGATTCTACGTTGCTATCACTCATGTTGTGAAAGGCACAAAATACAGGAAACCTAGAATTAGCTAAGTAGCAAATTGGGGATATCCCCCCGAAAGAAGTATATCAGACCATATTTCTGGTGGTAATCAATACTTCTAGTTATATATATATAGACACTACGTATATTAAATAAGCTAAAGCAGTTAAACACGTTTTTGTTAATTCAGGTATTATGGTATTATATGAAGGACACTGACTTTAAGGACAGAAACTTTCGGATAAGCCGCTATCGCGTGAATCGCGTGCACGTTAACACAGTGGAAGCACGTTCCGCTCAGTGGCCAGTTAATACGGGGGTTACATGGGGTAAACTGGTCACGATCGCATTCACAGCATCGCCAGGGTCTCAAATTCATATTCACTCGACATGGTACATGAGTGCAGATGGAGATATGTCAGTTATAAAAGAGGGACGTTTCTTGTTTTGCTGAGTATAGCAAACAAATAGAAATATTGCCTGAAACCACTAGGCCGATTTCAAAATAATTTCACATGAATGTTCCTTAATTAAATGACCTCTCCCAAGAGACGGGATCGAAGTTTCAGGTGGCCATGAGGAGTTGTAATTACATGATAATGAGTGACATCTGTCCAATGGAGCAGTGCTTGGATGACATAATTAAAGCCGTTTGACCTACATGTATACGAACTAGCGTCACAGGTTGGTACTTATGCTAGATATAACGCATACATCGAGTTTGTCGCATCTCGGTTTAGCAGTGATATTTCCACTAATTGATGTCAAAAGTTGGAGAAATTTACAGCGTTGTGTTGATTTTTTATAATTTAATATTTGTGATTAACCCTATCAACACTGGATATCTGACAGAATCTCCTATTCTCCCATTCACACCAATCTATTTGCCAGACACTCACATTCTGACCAGTCCATTCACACAGTGGGTGATTTTATTTTCTTAAATATGGAAAAATACTTGCAAATAGGGCAGGTCCTGATGAGACGGCTCGTATGAGCCAGCTCATCTGGATCTACACTGTTTGCAAACCGGGTTCTTATTGCTATTTGAAAACTATGAAAATATGTCTTGGAATTTCATTAGAATTGCATCGTTAGGATGCAATTCTAATGAAATTCCATGACATATTTGGCGGTTATTATCACCGCTAGCGTGCAAATGGTTAAATATCCTTCCTGTAGATAAACCTGCTCGCCCGAGGGATCGAACGCACAACCTTTAAATGATAGGGCCTACATTTATGATAGGGGCACTGTATTTTATTTATGCAAAAGTTGATTTGTACCAAAAGTAAGACCAATATTTTATTTTTGGCCTAAGTCTTAAAAAAAAACCTGTGGTGCGGGCAACGGTCCAGAAAAAAACTAGGTATGTAGGGTCGTCTTTTTTTTAAATACTACTAGACAGCTGTATGTGCCAATATGGTGAAATAGGTTCACTATTTGGTACTTTTATGCTGCAGGCACACGGAAGAAAAGCACATAAAGTACGCAAAGGACGCCTTAAGCACACGAAGGATCGAAACTGAACATATTTAATTTAAAAAAAAATTAAACGACAAAAAAAGTCTAGGGTCGGCGGCATATTCATAGCTAGGGTCGGGTTGCACACACCACAATACTTTTTTTGAGGCCTAACCAAACTGAATTGACTTAACTGGCACTTGCATCTGTATAACATTTCCTTGTAATAATATATAATACAACACCAGGGTGAATGCTAGACGTTTATTGGTCAGATATAGATGTTGAAACACAGAACAAGTGAAGACCAAGCGACTGGGTCACTTTAAAATCACTTAAAGTTTACATAGTCCTCTCATACATAATTATTTACACACATCTTCGAAGTTATGCGGTCACACATACATCGTATGAATATCTACAGTGTATAAAACTATTCATATTAATTGTTACATTACATATCGATTTTCTAGTACGATAAGGTCGTAACTGTTATGCAGAAGCAGGGCAGTATGGTGCTAGATCGATATATCCATTCTATACTTTAAATAAACTTAGCGTCTTGATACAATACATGTACATACTTTTATAAGCAAATGCGATATGATAATTTCTATACTGATTAAACAGTACATTGCACATCATTGCACATTATATAAATATTCATTTTATTATTAAATAGTCTTTTTAAAAGTAATACGTATATATAGAGGATAAATAATCGTTCAGTGTTGAATAGCCTGCAATAATATACGAGTGTTCGTCGGTCTCCGCGTAAACAACAAGTTCGCGTAACGAACATGAGTGTATTATTGCAGGCTATTCAACACTGAACGATTAATTATCCTATTTATTACATTTCTACTACTTCATGCCTTTATTTTAGACTAAATTTGTGATTTTGTTGACAAACTAGTGCGTATGAATTCTGCTCTGCGCGTGAAACATTGTGGGTGGTTATGTAACTGGGTGTAATTATTTTTTCGTCTTTCATTACGCGGGTTGTCTCTCACAGGTAAAACCATGCAAATAACAGCTGGAAATGTAATAAAATATTATATTCAATGACTAGCATAAACAGACATACGAATATCTTCAGGAGTATATTTGATGATCAGTAAACAGCTGGCGAATTTAAAACAAAATTAGAGTATGCATTCAATACAGATAATGCTACATGTACATGTATTTAAAACGACATATGTGCAACCGAATACCTTTAAAATACACACGTGAAAGGATTCCAACAACAGGGCAAACTTTTGGGACGAGGTTATAAACACTTATTCATACTCAGACTCAAACATGCTGATTCGCTGACCCTGAGATTGTACTCAAGATCTGACAATGAGATTGCTTGAGTTTGAGTCTGAGAGGATCAAACGTTTTATCATCTCGGACCCAGGTTAATAATCAAGTATACGCGGTTCTAACATATGCTGGGATTAATTTAGAGTTGCGCAATTTCACTTATGGCAGAGCCAATAATTTTCTTTCGAACTCAAAATTGTATTTCACGACTGACTAAGCCAGAACTAAACTGTAAATTCATTATCTACATCATCCATTGAAACTATATGGCATTAATTCAAGATGCAGCATGGTCCAAACATGCGCATCAGATGACAGAGATTCATAATTAATTTCATGTGCACATGTTTTGACACCAATGCCATGGTCTAGCACCATAAGATTGTAACTGTTATGGTTTTGCATAGTATTCTCAACCTTACGCTACTAGACCGGGCCATCTAATTGCCACATTGACACGGTGATGATCTAGTACCATACGGTTGTAAGTGCTGTGCTTTTACATAGCAGTTACGGCCTTATGGTACTATATTCAAAATGGCCTTATTATAGGTACCGGGTAACTCCCCGCTACTCATACATACACTCATACATACACACATCGATGGTCGAGTAGCATAATGTCATAACTACTATTCATTTACATAGTAGTTACGGCCTTATGGTATTATACTATCGACATATAAAGTAGATGGTTATAGAAAGTGTCGAAGGAAGGAGCAAAGCAAGAATAAGATACTTACAGGCCCACTCAAGTTTCAATTAACTCTACAATTTCTCATTTCTCTTTTGTAAATTTGAAACAAATATAAAAATATATCACACACTTTTTGTGTTTCCGACAAAGGGCTGGTGTTGCATTTGCTCCATTTGAATGCACCTAATGGGTGCTGGCGTCATGATTTTGATATATAACACCTGTTTTCGCCAATGCCATCAAACGTTCCAAACTTAAAATCGGGAGATACATGTATATTCTTATAAAAATATTTTATATTGCTTTAATAATAATTTAGTGCTCTGATTTTGGAGCGTTTTAAATAGTCTCGCGATACTGACAATTTCGGGCGGAGGTTATAAAACTTATTATCAAGCTCAGACTCAAGCCAGCCGATTGGTTGATCTTGAGATACACTCGGTATCAACCAATCTACATGCTTGAGCCTGAGATTTTGAGAAAAGTTTTATAATCCCGGGCCTTGTTCGTGAGACTTGCTAGAGTGGACCTGTAACGGTCAGTCGCAATGTCGATAATGGTGTCGCTTCCGGTTCCGGTGGTGACGTCAGGAGGAAGATTAGTCGTAATCGTCGTATTTCGTCCAGTACTCGATGGCGGTTTCCGCAGCCGTGGTACCCGGGTCCATTATGTTGTATATCTCCGAGGAGAGATACTGCATGTCTCCAGTTGGAAATTTCGCCGTGATCCACGTTTCGGAAAAGGTCATCGTAGCCATATCCATTGTGCCACCATATGCCGTCTGAAAGTGGACAATTCTGTTTTGGTGGAAGACACAGCTAAGCATGCAGACAGACGAGTAATGACTGCATTTTAAACATTTAGCTCTTAACTACGACAATTGACGGCCGTTGATTTTAAATATGATTCTTGTTTATGCTAAAACATGTTTTTGCATCCTAGTTGAATCGTCTCCACTGTGCTGCCACATGTTTAGGGATTAACCCTTTCAACCATAGCGGCCTCTTTTGAGACTAGGGTTTGCGAGCCGTCTCATCA
>JBEVXV010001052.1:0-29041 GCA_040505915.1 Sedimenticola sp.
AGGCGGTAGCCTTAGCTGCGATCAACCTCTTGATCTTGCGCCTCCTGAGCACAACTAGACTCAGCCAGAATTATTCAGGTTCCTTGTATTTAAGTGGGAAAATCATTAATAATGGCCAGCCTCAGAGAGGCGGGCATTATTCACTAGGAGGGTTTATTCTCTTCTTCTATCTGGCTATGTACCTCAGCCATATCCAATTCTCCGGCCTTTTTCAGCAGGTCTCTGAAGCCACTTTCCGGCAATGCTCCGGCCTGGCTGAAGATAATTACTTTCTCACGAAAAATCATCAACGTGGGGATAGAGCGTATTTGAAAATTCTTCGCTATATCCTGCTCCACTTCAGTATTTACTTTGGCAAAGATTACATCGGGATGATCTTCAGACACCGCCTCATAGGTCGGTGCAAAGGAGCGACAGGGACCACACCATGGTGCCCAAAAATCAACAATCACAAAATCATTATTGGAAACGGTATCTTCGAAATTATCTTTTGTCAGTTCGATAACGGCCACGGGAGCCCCTCAGTCTGTATGTAATGGAATCGGCGGAGTATATCAGAAGTCACTAATAAATAAAGTTTGCCGCTAAAAAATCACTATTTAAAACCACTGCTGTCCCGTTAACTTTGTAGTATGTTGCAGTAACTCCTTTGGTGGAGGTGTTTTTTAGGGCGCATATATCAACAGCAACATGACATACTGCAATAGAACATGCCCTCTCCCTATGAGGGAGAGGGCCAGGGTGAGGGTGAATTAAATCAACGAGTTATCTATAGATCCCCCTCACCCCAACCCTCTCCCCAAAGGGGAGAGGGTGTTAACGGGACAGCAGTGATTTAAAACCATAAAAAGCCGGGCTATGCCCGGCTTTTTATGGACTAAGCATGGTCATTTAGCTCATTATCCAAGACCATTAAATATCTGATCGCGAATATCATCCACTCCACCTACACCATTAATTTTGACGTAGATGCAATTACCGGCTTCTGCCTGTTTTGAGTAAAATGAAACCAGTGGCTCTGTCTGCTCATGGTAGATATCCAGGCGCGCTTTGACGGTACCTTCCTGATCATCATCACGCTGAATTAGCGCCTCTCCCGTCTCGTCGTCCTTACCCTCTACCTTGGGCGGATTAAATACGACATGGTAGGTGCGGCCCGATTCCAGGTGAACACGACGCCCCGACATGCGCTTGATAATCTCTCCATCGGGAACATCAATCTCAACAACAGCATCAATTGCCACCCCAGCCTCGCTCAAAGCTTCAGCCTGAGGAATGGTGCGTGGAAATCCATCGAATAGGTAGCCATTCTCACAATCAGCCTCTGTTATCCGTGCCTTGACCATACCCATAATAATATCGTCGGAAACCAAACCACCGGCATCCATAATCTTTTTTGCCGCCACACCCAACTCAGAGCCGGATTTTACATGTGCCCGCAGCATATCGCCGGTGGAGATCTGAGGTATATTGTACTTATCCTTAATATAGTTGGCCTGTGTACCTTTTCCGGCACCAGGGCCGCCAAGCAGAATGACTCGCATCGCTTTTATCCTCTTCTCTTGTTTACGAACCCTCTGACCCATTCAGGAATTGCTATCACGCATCCTGAATCGATTAGAGGCTCCTTATGGTTTTGTGTAGTTCCGAGTCTGCCATAGCCGTTAACCAACTGCCATTCAGCTATGCAAATAGATAAATACACTGGATTTATGTGCAATCAACCTAAGCCGACATACTAAGCATCAATTTATTGAGACGGTGTACAAAAGAGGCGGGGTCTTCCAGCTGTCCACCCTCAGCCAACTTTGCCTGATCCAGCAACACCTTTGCCAAATCTGCAAACAGATCCTCATCCTGCTCCTGATCCATCTTCTCTACCAAAGGATGGGTTGGATTGATCTCCAGGATCGGTTGCTGCTCAGGTGCATCTTGCCCCATCTGCTTGAGTACCCGCTGCAAATTGGCACTCATATCATAATCACCGACTACCAGACAGGCAGGAGACTCTGTCAGACGATGGCTGACTTTCACCTCCTTAACGTCGCCATCGAGAACGGCGGTAACGCGATCAATCAGCCCCTTGTGCTCCTCGGCAACCTTCTCCTGAGCCTCCTTATCCTCTTTATCATCCAGCTCCCCAAGATCCAACTGTCCTTTGGCTACCGACTGCATATGTTTTCCTTTGTAGTCGGTAAGGTGGGATACCAGCCACTCATCGACACGATCCGTAAGCAGCAGCACCTCCACATCTTTTTTCTTGAGCACTTCAAGGTGCGGGCTGTTTTTTGCCGCCGCATAGCCATCAGCCGTAATGAAGTAGATCTTCTCCTGCTTCTCGATCATGCGACCAATATAGTCATCCAGGGAAACTGTCTCCTCCTTCCCTTCTGACTTTGTGCTGGCAAAACGGAGCAGACCGGCGATCTTCTCCTTATTGGCAAAATCCTCTGCAGGCCCCTCTTTCAGTACCCGACCAAACTCCTTCCAGAACGTCTGGTATTTCTCGACCTCATTCTTGGCCATCTTCTCCAGCAGAGAGAGTATGCGCTTTACGCTAGCGCTACGTATGCTGTCTATCTTCTTGTCGTGCTGGAGAATTTCACGGGATACGTTTAGCGGCAGATCATCAGAATCCACCACACCTTTGACAAAGCGCAGGTAGTGAGGCACCAGTTTGTCCGCCTCATCCATGATAAAGACACGACGCACATAGAGTTTCACCCCATGCTTCTGATCCCCCTCCCACATATCGAAGGGTGCTCGACCAGGGATGTAGAGCAGTGAGCTGTACTCATTGGTGCCCTCAACCCGGGTGTGAACATGAGCCAAAGGGTCTTCAAAGTCGTGACCGATAAGTTTGTAGAACTCGTTGTACTCCTCCTCCTTGATCTCAGACTTATTGCGCATCCAAAGTGCAGTGCCTTTGTTAACCTGCTCCCACTCCGGCTCCTTTTTCTCCTCACCCTCTTCCGGTTCACCATGCGGCTCTTCGAGCATCTCAATCGGCATGGAGATATGGTCGGAAAATTTACTAATGGTAGTACGCAGACGGTAACCATCAAGGAACTCACCCTCATCCTCGCGCAGGTGCAGGGTAATATCGGTACCACGCCCCGCCTTATCTACCGTTTCAATGGTGTAGGCACCTTCACCATTAGACTCCCAGCTGACACCATGCTCACTACCGAGACCGGCACGGCGGGTCACAAGAGTTACTTTGTCGGCAACAATAAAGGCGGAGTAGAAACCGACACCAAACTGGCCAATCAACTGATTGTCCTGAGCGTTTTCACTATTCAATGCTTCAAGAAATTTGCGTGTCCCCGAGCTGGCGATAGTACCGATGGTTTCGGTAACTTCCTGGCGGCTCATACCAATACCGTTATCGGAGAGTGTGACGGTCCTTCTCTCGGGGTCAAAAGAGACCCTAATACGGAGACTGGGATCCTCTTCCAGCAGGGCATCATCAGTCAGTGCCTCAAAGCGAAGCTTCTCTGCCGCATCGGAAGCGTTGGAGACCAGCTCCCGCAGAAAGATCTCCTTGTTGCTGTAAAGAGAGCGAATTACCAGATTCAACACCTGGCTTACTTCCGCCTGAAATTCCAAGGTCTCCTTATGTGTATCAACCGTCATGATTTCGTCGCCTCCTGAGCTGGCAATAGTTATAATGTGGTCAGAAAATTTAATTATGTATCAGACCCCCATAAACCCCATGGGAATCGCAATTCATCGATAATGGGGTTCATTATGGAATATTCAAGGTTAAGGAGGTGACGCCCGATCACCTCGCACTCAGAAACCGCTACACTTTACCGATGAAAATATTCACTATAAGTTACCCATTTGGATACGATTTACACCTTGACGCCAGGGAATCAGAGTCAGAACCTGACTTGATTCAGCATTAATCAGAGACGCCTGAGAAGAAGATATGAGTATCAACACGATCAGCAGCCGCCCATTCAGCGATCAACGTCCAGGCACTTCAGGCCTGCGCAAAAAGGTCAAAATATTCCAGCAGCCCCACTATCTGGAGAATTTTGTTCAGGCCATCTTTGAGAGTCAGAGAGACCTTATCGGTGGTACGCTCGCCCTGGGAGGTGATGGACGCTACTACAACCGCCAGGCAATCCAGATCATTCTGCGGATGGCGGCTGCTCACGGTATATCCAAGGTGATTGTCGGTCAGGGGGGGCTGCTCTCCACCCCCGCCGCCTCCTGCGTGATCCGCAAATATCATACTCAAGGCGGTATTATCCTCTCTGCCAGCCATAATCCCGGTGGCCCCGATGAGGATTTTGGTATTAAGTTCAACGCCGCCAATGGCGGACCAGCACCGGAGAAGATCACTGAAGATATCTTCAAACGCACACAGACGATCAGTCAATACCGGATTACCGAGACAGCTGATATCGACTTAGACCTCCAGGGCCGCCAACAGATTGGCGATATGGAGGTAGCGATCATCGATCCGGTGGACGACTACGCCGAGCTGATGTCCACCCTCTTCGACTTCCCTGCTATCGAAGCCCTCTTCACCTCCGGCAGCTTTCGTATGCGGTTTGATGCCATGCACGCCATCACCGGTCCCTATGCCAAGAGAATTTTGGAAGAGCAACTCAGAGCAGAACCGGGAACTGTAATTAATGCAGAGCCACTCGAAGACTTTGGCGGTGGTCACCCCGACCCCAACCTGGTTCATGCTCACGAAATCGTCGAGATGACCCATGGAAAAAATCCGCTGGACTTTGCCGCCGCATCCGACGGTGACGGTGACCGTAACATGATCCTCGGCAACCACTTCTTCGTCACCCCCAGCGACAGCCTGGCGGTGATGACGGCAAACGCCCAGTTGATTCCCGGTTACAGAGAAGGCATTCCAGGGGTTGCCCGCTCAATGCCCACCAGTCAGGCCCCGGACCGGGTGGCTAAGGCGTTGGGGCTGGCCTGTTACGAAACCCCTACCGGCTGGAAATTCTTCGGCAACCTGCTGGATGCTGGAAAGATCGCCCTCTGCGGTGAGGAGAGCTTCGGCTCCGGCTCCAACCATGTGCGTGAAAAAGATGGCCTCTGGGCGGTACTCTTCTGGCTCAACCTAATCGCGGTAAAGAGGGCATCGGTAGCCGATATCGTCACCGACCACTGGCGGCGCTTCGGACGTAACTTCTACACCCGCCACGATTATGAAGGTGTGGATAAAGCATCCGCCGAGGCACTCATGGAGAGACTGAGATCACGCCTCGGCAATCTGGCAGGTGAGCAGTTTGGAAGTTACACTGTCGACTACGCTGATGACTTCTCCTATACCGACCCGATAGACGCTAGTGTTTCAACTAACCAGGGTATCCGCATCGGCTTCAGCAACGGTGCCCGCATCATCTTCCGCCTCTCCGGCACCGGCACCGTGGGGGCAACACTGCGCCTCTATATTGAAGCCTATGAAGCTGATCCTGAAAAGCACCCTCTTGAAACAGCCAAGGTACTTCAGCCTCTGGTTGAGCTAGCTGACCAACTTGCAGAAATTACTCAATTCACAGGTAGAAGCCAACCTGATGTAATCACATAAGAGATCAAGCCCCCTTGAGAAAACATGTAGGCCAGTAAATACCGGCCTACATGTTTTCCGTATGCATCGCTGCCCGCTCCCGACACTTCCAAAATCTTCCGCCTTATTACTAGCTCCGTATAAGGATTATATCTCTTATATTATTACACTCATTCTTACGCCTTATTTTACTATATTAATCAATATGATATGGCCATATACCTCTTGCAGGTAAATTGTAGAAAATGTTATTATTGTGACCCACTTCACAGATTTATATATTTCAGCTCTACATTGAAAAACCAACAGTAGTAACGATTGGACTGACAATGGGATGTATCAAATTATGAGTATTCATGCTAAATCTTTTTTACAGCTGGCCGCGCTTTTTATCTTCTGCCTGGTAGGCAGCACCGCCCATTCCGCCCTCCTAGAGCTAACTAGTTGGGGGGCCCAAGCAGACCTGACCAATAGCAATGGCGCAGCCATTGCTTATGCCCAAATCGATCCTAAGGCGCTGCCCAGTAGCGGTACAGGAAGATTCGACTCTTTTCTGCATATTAATGCCCAAAACAACCCCACTGAGGAAGGCTTCAACACAAACATCAAAAAACCAGGGCTAGATACACATGACACTGGCACCTATGCTCTTACTGCTAGCACGGAAGTATTCGACCAAAACGACAATTTACCTAATGGTAGTAAAGAGGCAATTGACCTAAGATACGTGCCAAATGTAACGATTAACAACGTCAACTATCTGGAATTTGGCCTGGACATCAATGAGCCAGATGGGAGTGGTGATACTAGGTATCTAGCGATAAACGAACTTCGACTCTACTCCACTAATGATCCGAATTTAGATACTTATAATCCTGACGACTTCTCATTAACGAACAGTGCTATTACTGATGGCTCAACCATATCGAATCTAGTGTGGGATATGGATGCAGATGCAGATCCTAATGACCCATCTACAAACGTCGACATTCTCCTTGACTATAAACTACAAAATGGCCAGGGCAGTCCGGATCTTGTTTTGTTGGTAGCTAGTAGCCTATTTAACAATAATGACTATATCAGCCTGTACATGAAAGCAGGTATGACATCATATGATGTCGTTATTGGGGAAGAGAATAATAATAATTTTGAAGAGTGGGGGGTTAAAGGAGATGGCGGCACTTTCACCAACCCGGTCCCCCTCCCTGCTTCTGTCTGGCTGTTTGGCTCCGCACTATTTGGGCTCCTGGCTGTCAGTCGCCGCAAACTAATCGGCAAAGAGAGTTAATCAGAATTTAAGCGCCAAACACAAGGATAATGGCCGGACGATTTCACAACCCTCCGGCCATTTTTTCTTTTGGACCACACCAATCAGGTATGCAATGCCTGTGACATCCAGCCCACCGCATCACAGCTCGCTTCCGGGTGTCTTTTCCTGATCTCTTTATCCACATCAGGCAACTGCCACTTGGGTACATCTACCAGCAGCAATACCTCGCCATGATCTAGAGCTGAATGGAAATCTCTCAGGTGGGCGTGGGGGATATAACTGGCAAAATAGCTACCTGCCGTATAAGAGAGCAGCATAACCACCAAACAGGAGAAAAAAGCTACCCATGCACCTTCAAATGCGGAGATAGCAGATAATCCAAGCATCAGAAAAAACAGGCCTAGGTTAAGATTCCAAAATAGATCTTCGACTTTTGAGCCAAAGTCACTTTGCTGTCTAAATGAGGCCTTGGGTAAGCCCGTAAGATCGATATCAGGCCTTGCCACCGCGTGTATTTGACCTCTTCCTACGCCAATCTCCTTCAACTCCGCCTCCGCTTTTCCAGCCAGCGATTTATTGGGGAATAGAATATAAATTCGCCTAATCATCTCCACCTCCATAATAGTTGCCCGCTATGTACAACATCCCTGGAACCTAATCCAACATCCATTTTATAACTGCCTGATTGTAGGAGCGCTTTCTCGAGGCGCGAGAAAATACCCATCGCGCTTCGAGAAAGCGCTCCTACGCTACACACAGAATTTTTGTACCGGGTCATTTAGCATTTAACCTTCTGCAACATAGTCATCGGTGTCATCGCCGCACACTACTTTTCTCTCCCCCACCTCCATAGAGAGATAACTTCTCTTGTTCTCCTCATTCTCAAAGCAGATCTCTATACCATTGTCCCCATCACCGTCATAGACACATGGATGAGTCTCTGGATTCAACACTTCCCGCATCGTGATGGGATCTATTGTTGTGCGAATATTCATCTCTTCACCTCATATAAAGTTGGTTGCATACCTCATTAACCTAGTCTTTTACTCAGTAATTACAATAGCGAGGATAGTATGGTTATTATTAACGCCCCAAACAGCCTATTTCCCATCAAATATCCCCAAACCCAGCTGCCGTGACGCCTTAGGCAAAAAAAAACTTATTGGGCAATGATCTTGCGTTGCACAATCCCCCCAAAAACCCTACCATTCCACCGCACCCACCCTTATCAGACTGTTTGAGGAGAAACATGAATAACTACGTCCAGTGGCTAAGCGACCTGGGGATGAATGATGTCGAGAAAGTTGGCGGTAAAAACGCCTCCCTTGGCGAGATGATCCAGAATCTCACTAAACTCGGAGTACATGTTCCCGGAGGCTTTGCCACCACCGCCACTGCCTACCGGGAGTATCTCGCCACCGACGGCTTGGCCGACCGGATCAATGCCGCACTGGACGCACTAGACGTAGACGATGTCAAAGCCCTGGCAGTAACCGGCGCCAAGATCCGCCAGTGGATCATGGATACACCCTTCCAGGCGGCACTGAACCAGGCAATCGATGAGGCCTATTCCGCGCTTATTGAGGAGTATGGCGATCAGGTCACCTGGGCGGTACGCTCATCCGCTACGGCGGAAGACCTGCCGGACGCCTCCTTCGCAGGACAACAGGAGACCTTTCTCAATGTCCTCGGCATCGACAACATCAAACAGCAGATTCATGAGGTGTTTGCTTCGCTCTTCAACGATCGCGCCATCGCCTACCGCGAGCATCAGGGCTTTGAGCACAGTCTGGTCGCCCTCTCTGCTGGCATACAGAAGATGATCCGCTCAGACATCGGTGCTTCCGGTGTTGTCTTCACCCTTGACACTGAATCCGGTTTCCGTGATGCCGTCTTCATCACCTCCAGCTATGGTCTTGGTGAGATGGTGGTTCAGGGTGCGGTCAATCCAGACGAGTTCTATGTTCACAAGCCAACGCTGGCGGCAGGCCGTCCTGCTGTGGTGCGCCGCAACGTGGGGCATAAAGCGATCAAGATGATCTACAACAGTGATGGCGACAGCCCGGTAAAGATCGTCGATGTGGATGAAGCCGATACCTATAAATTCTCCATCACCGATGCAGAGTGTGAGGAGTTGGCCCGGCAAGCGGTCATCATTGAGAAACACTACGGGCGTCCAATGGATATTGAGTGGGCCCGGGACGGCCTCGACAACCGCCTCTACATCGTTCAGGCACGCCCTGAGACGGTACAGAGTCGTGCGGGTAACATTATGGAGCGTTACGAGATCAAGCAGCGCGGTCAAGTAATTACCGAAGGCCGCTCAATCGGCTCCCGTATCGGAGCTGGCACCGCCAAAGTAATCAAAAGCCTGGACGATATGGATCAGATTCAGCCGGGTGATGTACTGGTGACCGACATGACCGATCCCGACTGGGAGCCGATCATGAAGCGCGCCTCTGCCATCGTTACCAACCGCGGCGGCCGCACCTGCCACGCAGCCATCATCGCCCGTGAACTGGGCGTACCGGCGGTAGTGGGTACCAACGATGCCACCCGTAATATAAAAACGGGCCAGGAAGTCACCGTCTGCTGTGCCGAGGGTGACACCGGCTTTATCTACGAGGGCATTCTCGATTTTGAATATAAAGAGATCGTGCTCGATGCCATGCCAGAGATCCCTACAAAGATCATGATGAATGTGGGTAACCCGGATCGCGCCTTCGACTTCGCCTCTACCCCCAATGCCGGTATTGGGCTGGCGCGGATGGAATTTATCATCAACAACATGATCGGAATCCACCCCCAGGCACTGCTGGAGTATGACAACCTGCCGGATGAATTGAAGGAGGAGATTGCACCACGCATAGCCGCCTACGACAGCCCGGAAGATTTCTACATCTCCAAAATCGTAGAGGGGGTATCCACCCTGGCGGCGGCCTTCACACCCGGCCCGGTTATTGTCCGCATGTCCGACTTCAAATCAAACGAGTACGCCAACTTGGTTGGTGGTACTCGCTATGAACCTGAAGAGGAGAACCCGATGATCGGCTTCCGTGGTGCCGCCCGCTACGTTTCCGAGAGTTTCAAGCCCTGTTGGGAGATGGAGTGCAAGGCACTGAAGTATGTCCGTGACGCGATGGGATTCACCAATATTGAGATCATGATCCCCTTCGTCCGTACTCTCGATGAAGCAAAAAAGGTTGTCGAGGCACTGGCCACCAATGGTCTGAAACGAGGCGAGAACGGACTGCGATTAATCATGATGTGTGAGCTCCCCTCCAATGCTGTACTAGCGGATGAGTTTCTGGAGTATTTCGACGGCTTCTCCATCGGCTCCAACGACATGACCCAGCTCACCCTCGGTCTCGACCGCGACTCCAGCCTCATCGCCAAGAGCTTCGATGAGCGCGATCCGGCGGTAAAAAAGATGCTGGGCATGGCCATCTCCGCCTGCAAGGCGAAGGGTAAATATGTCGGCATCTGTGGACAGGGGCCTTCTGACCATCCTGATCTGGCGAAGTGGCTGCTCGATCAGGGCATCAGCAGTGTCTCCCTCAACCCGGACACGGTAGTAGACACCTGGCTATTTATGGCCGGGCAGACCGCGTAATAAACAGAACTCAGAGAGCACGGAGGGGCACAGAGAACACCAAAGAAAAACTCTTTATGTTCTTTGTGTCCCGATAAATTCCACGGTTATGTGCTCTGCACATAGGCCACACTCCACTTGGCAATAAACCCGCACCAAATAACCCCTCCCATCACAAGCTCATTCCGACCCGGTATTCAGTGTAGAATCCTCCCCTAATTGAACAGAAGTCGGGCCATGACCCGAAAACGGTCTATCAGGAGAGTGCAGTGGAAGAGAAGCATGTAGAGGTCGCTATCATCGGTTCCGGCAGTGCCGGGCTATACGCCTTGAGCAAGGTGAAACCTTCGGGTAAAAGCTTTGTCCTGATCAATGGTGGCAAACCCGGCACCACCTGCGCCCGTGTTGGCTGTATGCCCTCCAAGGCGCTGATCCAGGTAGCCGAGGATTACCACCGCACCGGCATCCTCGGGCGCTACGGTGTTGAGGGGCATAAAAGTCTCACCCTCGATACTGAAGAGACCATGGAGTATGTCCAGGATATGCGCGACACCTTTGTTGATCGTGTACTGGGTAACAGCACCAACCAGATGAGTGATGAGCTCTTTATCGAGGGCTATGCCCAATTTATTGAACCCAATCTGCTCGAGGTAGAGGGCAGACGTTTCCGCGCCGACAAGATCATCATCGCCACCGGCTCCACTCCGGTCATCCCCGCTCCCTGGCAGGCATTTGGCGACCGCGTTATCACCACAGATGACCTGTTTGAGATGGAGAGCCTGCCTCAATCCGTTGCCGTCATCGGCCTAGGTGTTATCGGTCTGGAGATTGGCCAGTCACTCTCTCGCCTGGGTGTTAAGGTCACAGGCTTTGACATGATCGAGACTATCGGCGGCCTCGATGACCCAGAGGTGGCAAAGAGCGCCATCGATATCCTTGGTAAGGAGTTCCCCATCCACCTGGGGGCTGCGGCTGAGATTACTGAAGAGGGTGACAAACTGAGAGTCACCGCCGGTGAGCATTCGGTGGTGGTGGACAAGGTACTGGCCAGCCTGGGGCGCCGTCCCAACCTCGACAAACTGGCGATCGAAAATGCGGGCATCGAACGGTATGAAAACGGTATCCCTGCCTACAACCGCAACACCATGCAGATTGGCGATAGCCACATCTTCATTGCCGGTGACATCAACGGTGAACGCCAGCTGCTTCATGAGGCGGGGGATGAAGGGCGCATTGCCGGTCGCAATGCCAGCAGTGAAAAAATCCAGGCATTTAAGCGAAAAACGACTCTTGCGATCAACTTCTGCGACCCCAACATCTGCCATATCGGTGCCCGCTGGTCAGAATTGGATCCAGCAACAACAGCAGTCGGTGAAGTAAACATGCCCCCTGTAGGTCGCGCCCTGATCATGGGCAAAAACAGAGGCATCATCCGTGTTTATGCAGAGAAGAGCAGTGGCAAGCTACTCGGCTCAGAGATGATCTGCACCAAAGGTGAAAACCTGGCACATCTCCTGGCCTGGTCTATCCAGCAAGAGCTGACCGTAGGCCAACTGCTACAGATGCCCTTCTACCACCCGGTGATCGAAGAGGCGCTACAGGCGGCACTCTACGATCTCTACAGCAAGGTAGAAGAGAAAAACGAAGGGGCAATTCCTGAGCTGGTGCCCATCAACAGTTAACCTCCCCCCTCACAAGTAACTATTCGGCACGAGCTCAAGAGGGGCTGAGCCGAATAGTTACGGTTGTTTTGTAACTTCTCAAAAAGACCGTGCCATAGTGGGTGCAGTAACACCTTTTCAGGACACGCGAAAATCAATGGAGTCAGACTCGATTGATTTCAAATTAAGCAAATGATGTTCTTCCTCAAATGGATTTTTGAGCACTCTTATGGCCCGCTTACCTCGCTTTGTTATACCCGGCCAACCTCAGCATGTGATGATTCGAGGTAATAATCGTGAGCCTGTTTTCTATGCCGATGGCGACTACCCATTCTATTTTGAGAAGTTGAAGCAGGCTTGCGACAAGCATCAATGTGATCTACACGCCTATGTGTTGATGACCAACCACTACTTATGTGGAGCTCCACATAAGTAGTGGCTAGAGGGCACGGAATAGGCAGCGATGTCGATAGCAAATATGAAAGTGAGCTGTGACAGGCGATCCACTACCCACTGCTTTCGGTGTTCATAGTTCTTTTACTGTGTAGAGGGCTTTCACCACCAATCTGGTGCCAGCTTTCGCTTGGCACACTGGGTGTGTCCTTCTTGACTATCACGATTTACGCGGAGCGGAATGGGTGACCGTTAGCATCTAAAAATAGACCCCGTTTCGGGGAGGAATCGGGGAGGGTTTTTTCTCTTTATATTTCAACAAGTTAAAATTAGTGAACCGTACAGACCATACAAGGATCAAAAGATCGCACAATGTGTTGTACTGCTATCGGGTCAACCTCCCCTTCCCTGACTGGAGCACCGACCAGGGCCTGTTCCAAGGCACCTGGGGTGCCTCCGGCATCGCGGGGTGAGAAGTTCCAGGTGGTGGGGGCGATGATCTGGTAGTTGAGGATGCGACCTTTTCTGATTTTGATCCAGTGGCCGAGACTACCCCGCGCCGCTTCCACCATTCCGCAGCCGACCGCATCCTTGGGCATGGGGGCGTGGTAGCAGAAGGGCTCTTTTGGGGTCAGCTCCCGGCTCCACTGCTCCATGGCAATAACCAGATGGGCAATCTCCAGCAACCTGGCGATGACTCTGTTGCGAACGTTGCCGCCACTGCGCTGTACCAAATCCCGTATCAGTGGGTGACCATGGATCTGCTGCCTTGCCAAAGCACCCACCTCCATCACTCGCCCCGCCAGGCGTGGAGCCTTGCACCAGCTGTATCCACCCTCTGCCTCGGCATCCGGCAGGGTGATGCCTTCGAACGGATGCTTGGGATCGGCCTGATGGCGCATCCAGCTGTGGGCGAGGTCTTCGGTTATCTGCCGTTGATCCACTTTCCCCCACTGCTTATCCCATACGCCGGAGGAAAAGAGCCGCTCTCCCTTGTCATCAATATAGGCACCGTAACTCATAAATCGATCAGTAGCGCGCCCGAGCTCGTCCAGACCAAGGGCATCTGAAATGTGCAGAAAATGGCGAAAATCACTGCTCTGTGGTGCTGCTTCCACAGCCCAGCGCTCCAGGGCCGCTGATGAATCGAGCGCCACTATCCGTTCCAGTGAATCACCAAACAGGGTCGCTTCGAGAAAGCGGCGAAAGCTGTAGAGTATCGTCTGAACTCTCGCCTTCTCCTGCACCTCTAGCGGTCGGGTGGTGCCTCCTGGCTGAATCGCCAAGCTGTGAGGCCACTTGCCGGCAAGCAGCCCCATCAGCTGCATAAACTCAGTTCTTGCTGGCAGCAACGCTCTGGTGGCACTCCCTTTTATCGCCTGAAACCGCTCTGCAGCCGCGCCATACCATGGCTCATTGGCGTAGCTGTCATTGACAAAGTCGGGCATAAAGAAGAGATAGAAGTGGGTAAGGTGATCCGCCGCGTTCTCATTGGCCAAGAGCAGGTTATGGGAGAGTGCACCATTGGGCGGCATGTGCAGCCTCTGAGCATCGGCAAGGGCGCGGGCCGATGCCACCGACTGGGATACCGAGCAGATACCACAGATGCGTGGTGTATAGACCAGCGCGTCCCGTGGCTCTTTACCCTGAAGGATCTGTTCAAAGCCACGGTACATCGGCGACACCACCCAGGCGTCATTCACCTGGCCGTCGTTGATCTCAAGCTGCACCTCCAGGTCACCCTCCACTCGATTGAACGGTCCGACGATACGGCGACTCATGGCTTCTCCTTGGTGCGGGTAGTCGGTGGTACGACAATATGATCGGCCACCGCATTCTCCTTTAGGCGAGAGGGTGTTGCCGCTTTGGAGAGCGATGCCAAGGCGACAAACCACGCCTTCGGCATATCCGTCGGCAGACCGATGGGGATACCAGCGATCTTGGGTGTCTCTGTAAAGCCGTGACCCGGCTCTTCAAAACCGGGAGCAGTACAGTTGATACAGGCGTAGCCACCGCGCAGACAGGAGCCGTCTCCGTTCCAGAGACGGGTATTGCAATCACCATGGGCCTGGGTCCCAAGGCACCCCTGGTGCTCCATCAGACAACCCAGCTGAGAGGGTAAACCGGCGCTCGCCTTGAACTCGTAATACTCGTTGCGGGGACAGCCGTGGTGTACCAGATGATCAGAATAGCTTCTCGGTCTACCCAACTCATCGAGAGATGCTCTATCCATGCCGCCCCAGGCCATCTCCATCAACGTCTCGGTGAGCCAATTTGGATGGATCGGACAGCCCGCGACATTGATCACCGGCAAGCCCGCTCTAGTGACGAAACTCTCACCCAGTAGCCCGCCGAAATCATCGCTTTCATACTGCAGACCACAAGCCTCACTGGGGTTGGAGCCACCGGCGGTAATGCCACCAAAGGCGGCACAGCTGCCGACGGCCACCACTTGCCCTGCCTTGGCGGCCAGCTGCTCTATCCAGGTCATCATTGTTTTATCGCTACCGGCGAGACGATGAAATGCACCGCTGCCATTGGGACCGCGCACCACGGCACCTTCAAGACAGAGAATATCCAGAGGAGTCTCGTCGTTGACGATCTTCTCCAACAATTTCGGTACTTCACTGCAGGAGGCAGCACTCAACGCCGGATGCCAAAGCAGGTCGATACCGGCACTCTCCAGGGTGGTCAGCAGATCCGGTGACTCCGCCCCTAGCAGTGAGATAGTGCAGCCGCCACAACCACCCGATTGCAGCCACAGCAAATTACGCCGCTCAGCCATCGTCACGCCCTCCTCCAGCTAGCTCAAGGGTAAACTCAGCACCCCCTTCAGGGTGATTGATGACGCGCAGATCACCCCCCATCTCTTGTGCCAGTCCGTAGCTGATATAGAGCCCAAGGCCCGTTCCCTTACCAACCGGCTTGGTGGTAAAGAAGGGATCGAACACTTCACTCAGTCGTGTTTCAGGTATCCCTGGGCCGTTATCTCTCACCTTGATCCAGATACCGCTATCCCGGCCTAAACCCAAACTGATCCAGAGTTTTGGCTCAGCCTGATCCTCCATTACGTCTGCCCCGTTCTGTACCAGGTTGACGACAATCTGATGGATCTTGCCTTTGCTGCCGGTCAGCTCCAGGCTTTCGGGTATCCTATAATCTATCTCCGGTTTAACCCGACACGCCTTGACTACCCACTGGGCAGCGGTCTCTACCACCTTTGACAGGTTGAAACGGCTGGTCGCTTCGCGCTGACCACCGGAGTAGCGACGCAGATCCTGAACGATGTCGCTGACACGCTCCGCCCCCTCCAGGGTGCCTTCGATCAGCGACTCCATATCGTTGAGAATACGATCCACCTTCAACTCTTTACGTAGCGCTAACAGGTGGTCCGTCCCCACCGACTGATCCACCGCCGTTAGGTATTGGGTAATACGTTCACCGTAGCGCTTGAGAGCATGCATATTACCGAAGACAAAGCTGATAGGATTGTTCAGTTCATGGGCCACACCCGCCACCAACCGGCCCAGGGAGGCCATCTTTTCAGAGTGGACCAATTGCTGCTGTGTCTGTTTCAGTGCTTCATGGGCGGCATTGAGATCACCGTAGGCACGGCGCAACTCACCAATGGGACGACCGATCAAGACCATACCCAGCAGCCGACCCTCGTGGTCGTAGCGGGAAGAGCAGTTCATCGCCAGCGGTGCAGGACGACCGTCGACACCGATCAGGCTCACTTCACAATCGACTATCGATTCCGCCCCCAGCTTTTCCGGGAAACGGTCTACCATGGCAAGAGACTCGTCACCAAACAGTTCAGTGATCTGTTTGCCGAGCAGCATTTTTTCATCTCGCCCGGTGAGGCTCTCCAGTGCTTTGTTCACCTGTTGAATCCGCCCCTGAAGATCACAGACGATAAGCACATCGGTAATCGCTGACAGTACACTACGAATAAACTGCTGGGCCTCCTCCAGAGCAGAGTTCTTCTGCTCCAGCTCTACCTGATAGTGGACCAGATCGGCATAGACCTCATCCATCTTCTGGATCACCTCAATCCAGGCGTGCTCGGTGGTCGGATTGAGCTCCAGTGACTCGGTCACACCGGCTTGATTGATCAAGCTTCCTGTGGATTTCGCCATTATTTTCCTTGTCTTATCGTAACCATGGGTAACTTCTCAAAAAGTCCGTGCCATAGGGGTGCAGGAGATGCGGTGAATAGATCCCTGTACGCTCACGGCAGGAGTCGGAGTCGATTACCCACATGGATGTAGGTAAGGAACGTGAGCTGGGAGCGGAAGCTTTGCGCCAAGTTGGGTGGAAAATGAACCTTTTCACGACGCAATCGATCCCGACCCCAAGCCCAGCTGAATAGTTACGTTTTCTCAACATCTTTTCCATCTTATAAAAGGCCGAAATAGGTAGGAACGAACTTGTTCGCGATCAATATGCCCCGGAGCCTATCGCGAACAAGTTCACGTCTACAGAACTGCACCTTCATCCCCCCAACCCATGTATCTGCTCCACCTTCTCCAGACCGTAGCGCTCCAGCTTGCTGCGCAGGCCCACCCGTGACAAACCCAACTCCTTGGCTGCCCGGCTTTTGTTCCAACGGTGGCGAATCAGGCTCTCTTTGAGGATGCACGCTTCCAGAGACTCCACCCGCTCTTTGAGCGTGCCATCAAGCCCCGCCAACGCCTCCACGGCAGGGGCATCATCCAGCGGCACCGCCCGCAGTACCCTGGGTGTGAGTAGTTCAGCACCCAGCCACTCGCCCTCGCCCATCACTAACATGTGCTGCAACTCATTCTGGAGCTCGCGCACATTACCCGGCCAGTGGTAGGCCTGCATACAGGCCAAAGCTTCGTCGGTAAGGCCGTTCACCTGCTTACCGAGACTCTGCATCGCTACCTCCAATAGGCTGGTGGCCAGTAGTGGAATATCTACTGCCCGCTCTCTTAGTGGCGGCAAATGCACAGTGACCGTGGCTAGGCGGTAGTAGAGATCCTCGCGGAAACGTCCGGCCCGCACCTCCTCCTCCAGATTTTTATTGGTGGCGGCAACCACCCGCACATCGATCTGCCTTGTTCGGCCACTGCCCAAGGGGCGTATCTCCCCCTCCTGTAGCACCCGTAACAGTTTCACCTGAAACGATGCCGAGACCTCGCCAATCTCATCAAGAAATACTGTGCCGCCATTGGCACGCTCAAACAGCCCAACACGATCTTCCACCGCGCCGGTGAATGCACCCCGCTTGTATCCAAACAGCTCGCTCTCCAGCAACTCATCCGGCAGCGCACCACAGTTCTCCACAACAAATGGCTGTTCCCAGCGCAGGCTGTTGTAGTGGAGAGCGCGAGCTGCCAACTCCTTTCCGGTACCGGACTCGCCGGTCAGCAGCACTGAGACATCGTAAGGGGAGACCCTCCTCAGTTTGTCACAGACACCATTCATGCTGCTCTCAGTGCTGCGAACAATGCCATCCTCACACTGATAACGATCGCGCAGTGTCTCCCGTTTGGCGGTCACCGCCTCCTCCAGACGACCGGGTACCTGTCTCAGTTCAACGGATAACACCTCATTCTGGCGCTGCAGTTCAAATAAGCGGGTGGCGTTCTTGAGGGTGAGAATCAGGCTGTCGGGGTGCCAGGGCTTGGTGATGTATTGATAGATACCCGCCTCGTTTACGGCGCTGATGATATCTTCTGAATCGGTATAACCGGAGATGATCATGCGAATCACATCGGGCCACTGCTCGCGTACCTGTTTGAGAAACTCAACACCGGTCATCTCCGGCATACGCTGGTCACAAAGAATAATCTGCACCCACTCCTTATTGAGAATCGCCTCCGCCTCCTGGACATTGATTGCCGCTTTCACATCGAAGTCATCTTCAAGGATGCGCTTCAGCGTTTCGAGACTGCGCACCTCGTCATCTACAACCAGCAGTGTGGGTAATGGTGTCATAATGCCCTCCTAACGCCTTCTGTGTTTGGCGATGGTCAACGGGGTGCGGGACTTCGGCACCTTATAAACAAAATTGTATCGAGCGATGTGGTAACTGGGATCGAAACCGTAGAAGTTGCGCCGCATATTTTCCAGCTCATCTTCGCGGTAACTCTCTAGCGGTTTCAGCGCTTCGTCATTTCTGCGCTGCTCATTTTTCTGTTGCAGTTGCTGCTGAAAGCCAGATGAATCAAGCCAGACACTTGCGTGCTCTTTAATCGAATCGAGAAAGCCTTGGGGATCATCCCTAAATATCACATCGACAAGCCCCAGGGAGCAGGCCTCACGACTTCCCATAGGCAGGCGCGCCTGAGAGATGAGGTGGGCGTTATCTTTACCTGCATAACGGGGCAGCAGATAGCTCCAATACTCGGAGCCATAGAGGTTACCCATATCCTTGTAGTGTGGATTGAGAATGACACCTTCACGGACCCACACATGGTCACAGGCGCGGGCAAGAAAAACACCACCGGCACCGGCGTTACCCTGGAGTGCTGCAACCGTCAGGTGGCTGTCGGTATTGATGATCTCCTGTGCCAAATCATCAATGGCATTGATATTGCGCCAGGACTCATCCGCTGGACTCTCTGCCGCCTCAATCAGGTTAAGGTGCATACCGTTGGACCAGAAGTCGGGACCGCCGGTTAAAACAATGATACGGGTATCCTGCTGTTTTGCCTCACGGTAGGCGGCCAGCAGGCGGTTGCACTGATCGCTCCCCATGGCACCGTTATAGAAGGGAAAGTGGAGATAGCCCACCCCCTCCTCCTCCTCGTACCAGATCTCCCGATAGCCGGTTGTTGCATCAGGGGAAATCTCCGGTAGAGAGGTTACTTCAGTAGCCAGCAGCGCTGTTGCTGGCAGCTTGAACGGCTGCCCACCCTTCTTATTTCGCAGGTGGCCAATCCATACCGCAGAATCTACCGTCCCAAGGCATATCGCTGGACCACAGCGGGCGATCACACAACCCGGCTCACCCCTAAGTTCACTCTCCGGCCTGGCATCGTAGAGAAAAAGGTGACGATCAAATATTTTGTCACGCACACCGGGAAAACCATCTGCACAACGGACCTTTCTCACAACTGTTTCTGTATTATCCCGCCGCCAGTTGATGCGACGATGATCTTGACTCATCAGTGGGCGCAGCTGCCCCCGCACCGAGGCAACGCTCTCATCAAGAGGTAGTGGCCTGTAATCGCCTTGCTCAAAACGCTCGACCGCCGTAAGCACCGCCGTCACTGCCGCAGTAGTCACCTCATGACGATAGAGACCCGCTTTGGTAGCAGAGCGCATGGAAAACTCAGACGAAGACCAGATATCCCCAGCATCCATCTCAGCATTGGCCTGCAGTACCGTCACTCCCCAAACGGATTCATTGTTCAGTACCGCCCAGTCCAGAGCGGAAGGACCTCGATCCCCTACAATTCCGGGATGAACAATCAGGCAGGTGTGGTTACCCCAGATAGTTTCTGGAATAGCATATTTGAGAAATGGCGCAATAATCAGATCAGGCTGATAGAGCGCCACCGCCTCTTCCGCCACGCTATCATTAATATCAAACTCTATAGAGACCTCATGATTCCTTTCACACAGCTCAACAAACAGCCGTTGAGTGAGGCTGTTGAAAGCGTGTGTGAGAAACAGGATGCGCATGTGGTAACTCTCTATATCAAGTGATCAAAACTTCCATCATTCTACCCCCTCTCCCCACCGGGGAGAGGGCTGGGGTGAGGGGGATCAATAAATACTACATTGACCATTAATCTTATTCACCCTCACCCTGTCCCTCTCCCTCTTAGGGAGAGGGGACGTACTGTTAAACATATGTGTCAGCCGCATCAAAAAGTGTGTTAATAATCCGTGTCAGTTCAGCAAGCCGACCTACGCCCCATTGTCAGTATCATTATGAACATCAGATCTCAGATGCCGCATAATCTCTCCCATAACTTCTTCCAGATGATTGATTACATCGTTATTCCAAAATCGGACGACCTTATATCCCTTGCACTCAAGAAACATCGTTCGTTTACAGTCATAATCATGCAGCCTTGCATGCTGACCACCATCCAGCTCAACTATCAATTTCTCTGAGAGGCAGACAAAATCCACAATATATGGATAAACCGGAAATTGACGTTTGAACTTATAACCATTGGCTTGCCTGTTTCTAAGCCGCCTCCACAAAATTCTTTCTACATCCGTCTGATTTCACCTTAATTCTCTGGCGCGATTTCCCAAGTCCACCTATTACTCCATGTAAGTTGTCAACAAATCCTCGGCAACTGCTCACCAGCCAGCCAGTCGACTACGCGACTGCCGCCGAAACTGGTCTCCATCTGTACAAAACCGAGTTCATCCTCTACCACTTCACCGATAATGGCCGCATCAACACCCAGCGGATGTTGTTTTATCACCGCCAATAGTGTTTCCGCATCACTCTGTTCACAGATGCAGATCAACTTACCTTCATTAGCCACATAGAGGGGATCCAACCCCAGCAACTCGCAGGCGGCAGCGACTTGGGGTTTAACGGGAATTGCTGACTCATGTAGTTTCATGCCGACCCCCGACTGCTGAGCAAGTTCGTTAAGGGTACTGGCCAGCCCCCCACGCGTGGGATCACGTAGGCAGTGAATAGCGGGGACCGCAGCCACCATATCGGCGACCAGCGTGTGCAGTGCGGCAGAGTCTGACTCGATGGTGGTCTCAAACTCCAGGTTTTCACGGCTCGACATGATGGCTACACCGTGATCACCGAGACTGCCGCTGACCAGGATGGCATCACCGGGACGGGCAAGATCGCCAGAGATATTGACCCCATCAGGCACCACACCAACACCGGTGGTGGTGATAAAGATACCGTCACCCTTGCCCCTCTCCACCACTTTGGTATCACCGGTAACAATGGGTACGCCCGCTCTGTTGGCCGCAGCCCCCATGCTGGCAACAATACGTTCAAGATCGGCCAGAGGAAAACCCTCTTCAAGAATAAAGCCCGCAGCAAGATAGAGTGGCTTGGCACCGGACATGGCGACATCGTTGACGGTACCGTGAACGGAGAGGGAGCCTATATCGCCACCGGGAAAAAAGAGCGGTGAGATAACATGGCCATCGGTACTCATCACCATACGCCCGGCAGGAACAGTGAAAGTCGCCTGATCATTGGCCTGACGCAGCAGTTCATTATCCAGATGCTTGAAGAAGAGCCCCTCGATAAGTTCGGCCATGGAGCGACCGCCGCTGCCATGGGTCATATCGACGGTGCCAGATTTTGTGTTGATAGCGATATTGTGTCTTTTATTGCTCATAATATTTTTTGTTCTCTACGGCGCTATAACCCCCCTCACGAAAACGTCCATAACTCCAGTAAGCAGCGCAAGCTCCTTCAGAAGAGACCATGCAGGAGCCCATGGGATTATCGGGTGTACAGACGGTTCCAAACAGTTTGCAGTCAGTGGGCTTTTTTGCGCCACGCAGAATAGTGGGACACTCGCATCCTTTAACATCGGCAGCCTCAACCGCCGGAATATCGAAACGTTTTTCAGCATCAAACTCAGCGAATGGTGTTTTGATCTGTAGGGCGCTGTAGGGTACCAATCCTAATCCACGCCACTCGAAGGTACGGCGTAGCTCCATCACCTCTGCCACCAACGCCTGAGCCTTGATGTTGCCGTTGCGGGTGACCACGCGGGTGTATTCGTTCTCCACCTCGTGCCGCCCCTGGTTGAGCTGGCGTATCAGCATCAGTGCTGACTGCATCACATCCAGCGGTTCAAAACCGGCAATCACCACCGGCCGCTGGAACTCCTCGGCAAAAAACTCATAGGGAAGAGAGCCGATAACAGCGCTGACATGAGAGGGGCCAAAGAAGCCATCAATAGAGACCGAGCCGATCTCCCGCACCTCGGGTGACTCCAGAATGTTTTGGATAGCGGCAGGGGTAAGTACATGGTTGCAGAAGACACTGAAATTTTTCAGCCCCTCGGCCTTTGCCTGTTTAATAGCGACCGCAGTAGGCGGTGTGGTGGTCTCGAAGCCGATGGCAAAGAATACGACCTGGCGATCCGGGTTGTCGCGTGCAATTTTCAGGGCATCCTGAGTGGAGTAGACCATGCGGATATCAGCCCCTGTACCTTTCACCTTTAGCAGGCTTTTTCGGCCACTCGCCGGTACCCGTAACAGATCGCCATAGGTGCAGAGAATAACGTTGTGGTGTTCTGCCAGATGGATGGCGTTGTCAATGCGGCCAATGGGCAATACACATACTGGACAACCGGGGCCATGAATAAAGTTGATGTTGTCCGGCATAAGATCCTGCACACCGTAGCGAAAAATGGCGTGGGTGTGGCCACCGCAAAACTCCATCAGATTGTATTGACGCTCACTATCCGCTTCACACTTTATCGCCGAGGCCAGTCTCTTTGCCAGCTCACCAGAGCGGAACTCATCAACATATTTCACCCTGAACTCTCCGCCGTAAGACCCGCCTCGGCAAACAGTGCCAGGGTCTTTTCCGCCTCCTCTTCACTCACTTTATTGAGGGCGTAACCAACATGAATCAGCACATATTCGCCGACTTTTGCATCTTCTATCAGGGCCAGTGAGATCTCCTTTTTCACGCCACCGAGTGAGGCGATTGCATTACCGGTGGTTTCGTCAATCTCTACTATTTTTGCCGGGAGTGCGAGGCACATTGGGTTTTAATTCTCTTTAATAATAGTGTCACAAATGATCAATACCATTAAGAACACACGACGGCATGTATGCCGTCGTGTGTTCCGCTCTTCAAGTTTTACCGCTCCGGATGCCCAATCAACGCCACCTCTCGGGTTGCCCGGACCCACTGCTGCCAACTCTCCATCCCCTCCCCAGTGGTAGCGGATAGCTGTAGCACTTTGATACCGGGGTTGACCCGCCGGGCATACTCGATGCACTTCTCCACATCAAAATCGAGATAGGGAAGTAGATCGATCTTATTCAGAATCATCAGATCCGATGCATGGAACATATCGGGGTACTTGATCGGCTTATCCTCACCCTCGGTGACTGAGAGTATCGCCACCTTATGGGCCTCACCAAGATCAAAAGCGGCAGGGCAGACTAAATTGCCAACATTCTCGATAAACAGCACACTGCGATCCTCCGGTTTCAAGGTCTCCAGCGCATGCCCCACCATGTGACCATCGAGATGGCACCCCTTGCCGGTGTTGATCTGTACGGCCTTGACCCCGGTCTCACGGATACGCTCGGCATCGTTTGCCGTCTGCTGGTCACCCTCAATCACCGCAAGCATCAAGTCTGCTTTAAGATTATCAATGGTACGGGTCAGTAGGGTTGTCTTGCCTGAGCCTGGACTCGATACGAGGTTCAATACCAGTATTCCTTGCTCACTAAAACGACGGCGATTAGCCGCCGCATACTCGTTATTTTTGCTCAGGATATCCTGTTCGATCTTGACCATGCGTGACTGACTAAGGCCGGGTGCATGTGCGTGGGCAGGGCCCTGACCGTAGTCGTGGCTATGGTCTACATGAGGGTGATGGCCATGATCATGCCCATGGTGATGGGAGGCTTCATGAGTGTGTTCATGCCCCTCGATCTGAGTCTCACCTTCACCGCAACCGCATACACTACACATCACTCTACCTCCAACTCTTTAACCTGCATCTGGTCACCACCGGTGACTTGTAGTTGATAGCCGCCACAATCCGGGCATTGATCGAAACGCTGCTTTACCTCGACCGACTTGGCGCACTGCATACACCAGGCCTCACCGGGCAATGAAATAATCTCCAGCTTGGCTCCATCAGCCAACGACCCTCTCATCACGGCATCGAATCCGAAGCGCATCGCCTCAACCTCAACGCCAGCGAGAACACCAATCTCCAGCCATACACACTTTATATGGCTGAAATTCTGACTACCCGCACTCTCCTCCAGCACCTGGAGGATACCTTCACATAGCGACATCTCATGCATGATGCAGGCAACCTCTGTTCAACACCTGATTTTGTCTCTCGCACCCACCACATTCAACCTAGGTTCAATGAAGGTCATGCTGTTATCAACACCACCCTACTACGAACAGCAAGCAACATGCCATTTCACAGCATTTAACGGAAAGCGGCTTTCCACTAGCGACTCAACATAATATTAATCATGATAACTGGTCACTCTCTTTCCAGTATAGGCCATTAACTGCAATCAACTATCCCAATAAAACCGATCTACTCACCGCTTCATACGCCTCCCTGGGCTCATACCGCCAATGGAATAACCGAAGTAAAACCCAAAAAAATGGTAACTATTCAGCTGGGTTTGGGGTTGGAGTCGATTGCCCACCTGGATGTGGGGAAGGAGCGTGAGCTGGGAGCGGAAGCATTGCGCCGTAAAAAGGTGCATTTTCCACCCATTTTGACGCAATCGACTCCGACCCCTGGTAAAAACAACCCAAAAATAGGGTTAGCTGAATAGTTACAGAGATTGAAGAATATGAGCTACTCTCCCAGGTATTGAACGAGGTTAGTAAGCTACACCCGCTGTTACAGGATCTGAAAAACAGCTGCACGAAAGAGCCGACCAATCACTATCTAGCCGAGACCAACAGCAAAGCCAAGGCATCTGTCATCTATTTAATGAGCACCAGTAACCTATCCGAGAATAGGGGCAGTAGCTCCTCTATTTTCGGACAAGCTCCTGATCAGCTCAGCCATCTCTGTAACTCGCTCATATAGAGCCCCTCAGCGGCTTGGCGTATCGTCTCTGCCAATTCGCTATTGAGTGGTTCAACGCTATCCGCCAGCAATTTAATCTGTTGAATGTCCAGCATAAGCACCGCATTTTGCAATGATCTCCGTAGCGCCTCCGGCAAAGCGTCGATTGCTCCCTGGGGGGGAGCGGCCAGCTCTTCAGAACGCTCTTCTGCTTCATCGTAGATAAAACGTATACCTAGCTGGCGCCGAAGACAGTCATAGATCTCCCCTGCACGATAAGGCTTATGCACAAAATCGTCATGGCCTGCTGATATAATCTCATCCCGCTGATCACGCAGTACCGAGGCGGTAATTGCAACAATCTTGACTTTATCCCCCCCTGGCAGCTGGCGAATCTGCTGGGTTGCCTCCAGTCCATCCAGCACCGGCATACGCCGATCCATCCAGATCAAATCCGGTGGCTGGCGCTTGAATGACTCCACCGCTTGTTGTCCATTCTCAAGCTCCTCCACCTCAAAGCCGACACTACTCAAGAGACGATTCAACAGCAGACGGTTTTCCGCCTGGTCCTCCACAATCATCATACGCACGACCGGCTGCCCCGGAACCAGACCGACAACCTGGCTGGGAGAGAGCGGCAGGTGGTCAACCTGCTCACTATCAGCCAGCTGCACAGGAATAGTTACTCGAAAGAGCGCCCCCGCACCGGGCTTGCTCTCCACACTGATCGTCCCCAGCATCAGCTCCACATACTGTTTGCAAATAGCCAAACCCAGGCCGGTACCTTTGCCTGCTTGAAAGCCAATCTGAATAAAGGGGTCGAAGATGCGCTCTTGATCCGTTTCGGCGATGCCCGGCCCGGTATCCTGAATTTCAAAACAGAGGTTGCTATGACCGCCTTCGTGGACAGGCAACACCGATAGGCGCAGGCTGACTCCCCCCTCCCCTGTAAACTTAATGGCGTTACCCAGGAGATTGATAAGAATCTGACGCACCTTGCCCCGGTCGGTCTCCACATAGCGGGGAAAAGAGGAGGATTGAACGAAATCAAGCCGCAGACCATCCTGCTCAGCACGTACACTCATCATATCAAGCACATCGCGCACAACATCGCCCAGGTCAAAAGCCTCCTCCACCAGATCGATACCACCTGCCTCAATACGAGCCAGATCCAGAACATCATCCAACAACCCGAGAAGGTGGTCACCTGAGCGGTAGATAATCTTCAGCGTGTCGCGCTGCTCGGTGGTAGTGGAGGGATCATTCAGCAACATCTCGGAAAATCCGAGTACCGCATTCAGTGGAGTGCGCAATTCGTGGCTCATATTGGCCAGAAATATGCTTTTTGCCTGGTTAGCCGCCTCGGCTTCCTGTTTTGCCGCAACCAGCTCCCTCTCAAAGCGCTTCTGCTCGGTGATGTTGTGCATACTGACTACCGCACCCAGGAGCTTGCCACTCTCATCACGCATGGCACGGCCACTGGCCAACAACGTGCGACGTCCTCCGCCCTTTGACACAATGACCATCTCTTCATCCTTGACCGTCTCCCCCTTGTAGGCCCTGAATAGAGGGACATCCTTTTTCTCCATGGGGGTCTTACCATCGGCGAGGTAGAGATTGTACTGCTCAGCCCAGCGCTCCGGTGGAAGACTCTCCTGCTCTATACCGTGCAGCTCGCGGGTGGCGCGGTTAAATAGAGAGAGCATCCCGCTCTCATCACAGGTAACAATACCGTCCTGGACATTATCAAGTATCGCTTCAAGGAATATCTGCTGTGACTGCAGTTGACGAGTACGCTCCTGAACATGGACATCCTGCTGCGCAACGGTCTCCTCCAACTGCCGCTTTACCTCCTCCCGCTCCAACACCAAGCTATTGAGGTAGAAGATAGAGATGCTCATGGCGGCAAGAAACAGCTGCAGCTCAATCAGTACATCATTCAACGATTTATCTGAATAGATGCCTATGCCAACAGCACTGGTCATAATAGCGAAGATGGCCACCAGCAGCAGCGCACTGAACAGGACGCGCTGATCGAGCCGAAATACGGCCCAGATCAGTAACGGAAGAATCAGAAAAGTGGTGAGTTGAATATTGCCGATAAGGGGAAAAATACCCAAGCTAAGAAGAGTTGCCAATACCAGAGCTGTAGTAAAAAGAGCAAACTCCACTCCCAGCTCAAAGGTCTCTTTTCGGGTGACAAAAATCAGTAGAACCGGTGTCAGTATCAGTACGCCAATAGCATCTCCTGTCCACCAAGTGACCAGAACGTAGAAGTAGTTTTCCCAAGGAAGAAAACCCATCCCCGTCAACCCGGTCACCCCAAACAGTGCACTCAATCCTGGCCCCAACAGGGCACCATAAAGGAGAAACACGCCAATATGAGAGACCTTTTTCATGGGGTTAGAGGTTCCAGTGGCACGAATAATCAGCCAAGCAGGAATCACTGCACAGAGGGTATCTCCGATACCATTAGCACTACCTGAAGCTACTGCCCGTAACATCAGTGAGGTGGAACTGGGATCGAAATAGGCCCAGACATTACCAATAAAAGCACCTAAAAAGATGCCTGGCCAAACGTGAAAGCCGCGGATCAGCACCGCAGCCAGAATAATCCCCGATGGAATCCAGACCGGAGTGACATTGCCGGGGGATATCGCCAGCTGCTGGCCGATACGGGCGGTCGCATAGTAGAGAACCGCAAGGGCAATGATATCCACTGCCCGCTGATGTTTTCGGACGAAATTACCTACTGATGCTGGAATCATCTGCTTTAAGTGGCCCCCTTTCACTCTCTCGTGGCACAGAACAGCCTGCCGACCTTTTATAGAGTATAGATCTAAAATAGCTATCCAGCGTCAAACATACTGATATGTGCCTGTAGGAGCTACGCCCTCGCCGCGATGAACGTTGCACAGGCCGTGCTACACCTTATCTTCCCGGGCGGGGCTCCTACTCCTGCCGTGAAAACAGCCCCAAAATCAGGTATAGCTAAATAGTTACAATATTTGGTAACTATTCAGCTGGGCTTGGGGTCGGAGTCGATTGCCCACATGGATGTGGGTAAGGAGCGTGAGCTGGGAGCGGAAGCGTTGCGCCGTAAAAAGGTGCATTTTCCACCCATCTTGACGCAATCGACTCCGACCCCGGGTAAAAATAACCCAAAATCAGGTATTGCTAAATAGTTACAATATTTATAGCTATTCAGTTAGGCAATCTCTGAAAATTACCACGCAGTAGATCGCGGCGGCTTATTACCCTGCCAGCCTCGTCCTTTAGGGAGGGACACTGGCAAGATACCGCCTCTTTCTCCAGCTCATCCTGCTGAATCCGCACCATTTCATCCCCTTCCAGAAAGCGGGAGAAACGCACCTCATCCTAATCAATCCCTGTACTATCGACCGCGATCATCAACACCTCAATAAAGGTGCGTGCTACAGAAAGCGCATCTTCATGGGTGACAAATTCACTCATTGGCGAGTGAATCGGGTAGCTCTGGCAACGGCCGATCCCTTCAAACTCATTAGTGGCGAACTCATAGCTGTCAGCGGGTAATTCATGGGTCTGTTTTTTACCCACGGCAAGATCATCCTACTCACCTTCATGCCTGGGAAAGAGCATCAGGTTCATAAACCAGGGGGTGATAAGGATACCGACACAGCAGCCGACCCACTCCTGAAATAACTGGGGTCAGTTACACGTTAAATCAAACTTCCTCTTTGTTCTTACGCCAGCCTACCGGCCTACTTTATTAGGTTTTAATCTTCTGCCCACTGCTGTCCCGTTAACTTTGTAGTATGTTGCAGTAACTCCTTGTGTGGAGGTGTTTTTTAGGGCGCATATATCAACAGCAACATGACA
>JBEVXV010001053.1:0-6264 GCA_040505915.1 Sedimenticola sp.
TTAGGAGGGTAATTGGCTCGGTGGCCTTACATCTCCGCGGATAAGAGATCCGCAGCAGCTATTCTGGGTAGAACCAGAACTAACCAGGGCCCGTAGTCATAAACAATTTGGAGTCTACTCGAGTCGAGTCAGACTTGAACTCCAAGTCAGACTCGATCGAGTTTATACTCCAAATTCGAAGTCATAAACAATTTGGAGTGCGCACTCAGTGAGTGTACTCTCTGAGTCGATTTGTTAATGTTTAAGCGGCCCACGCCTGACATAAACGCGCGGATACGCGCGTGCCCGCGCGTGCCGCTTGTCTTTGGCGGTGCAGGTGCTCGCAGGTATCCGTCGTCTGCAACACCACCATGGAACCGGCCAAGGGTTTAGCGTCGCGGCGATTTTGGACGGTTAGTGAGGAGTCCACACTGAGCGAGCTGGTTCTCAGCTTAGAGAATCAGCTCATAGGCTCAGTGTCGGGCTCCGGTGCAGTGAAGAAAGGAAAAATAAAGTCTTCAGGGTGGGAGAAAGTCGCTGCGGCGCTGAACAGGTAACACGATTGTGTGTAGACGTGGATCTGCGAGTTTTTCTTTTAATCCCGGTCCTGCTGTTTTGGTCATTTTACATGTGCTATAACCACCCCCCCCCCCCCCCCCCCCCCCCCCCCCCAAGGAGAACACTTTAGTAAAACAAAAATGTACTTTGCTGTTTTGCTCCTTCAGTACTTGACATACCGCGGGAGTAGCTGTCTATAAATAGTTGCTCGAGCGGCCCGGATAATGCGGATTCGACTGCGCATGCTTGTGTTTAGAATATGTTTATTCAGAAACCCAATGTATACAAATGTGTCCTCTTACATAGTCGGGATATCTAAACTTACACACATGCATTGTTACAATGTCAACGGATTGCGCAAATATCTGACTATGAATAACAAGAAAACTATCTTAAACAAGAGTGACCGAGGAAGCAATAAAATCGCAAATCAGCATAATTTCTTCAATAGGAAATTTTATCAATAAATCAAATGCCTTATTTGATTGAGGCCGCAAAATCATCATCATGGTCATCCATCCACACATAGCTTCTGAAACCTTCGAACTTCAATTTAATGCAATAATGAAAGATACTGTGGTAACTACGCTCACCTTCCTATTTATTTTAAGTTTTATATGGCTGTAATGTCATCAGCTACGTTTGAAATCGCTGATCCAAAATGACTACTAAGTTCACACAGAGGACGCACTAAAAATAGAATTCCTAGAAAGACGTCCGAGTATGATGACGTAATTTAGCTTCAATTTTCACCATGTACAATGTGTAAATTGGTAATATTTTCTGTATTTATCATTGAAAAGAAAGATACGGGTTTGTTAGATATGTACAGAACAGAGGCACATTTTGCTAACTAGTGTTGATATTGACCTGAATAATTAGAAATTTACTTAATAACAAGAGTGGCGATTGTCACTACATATGCCCGATGAGACACTGTCGCTGTTGTGGGAACATTTATTGAGAAAACAACATTGATCGTTAACATAACTTCATAAGAAAAATGTGTTATGCCCCCATGACGATAATTCAGGGGGGATTATGTTTTGCACCTGTCTGTCCATGTGTCTGTCCGTCACACTCAGCTACACCTTGTTTTAGACAGGTACACATCAGGCCCGTAGCCAGGATGCCTCGTCTCAGATTTTGCCGATTTTTGTTTTTATGATTTTACACTCGATCGTTTGGCGGTATGTTTTATTTTCTGTGAAAGGTTGAGGCGAACTGTCGGTGCATGCGATAAACATCAATCGTCTTGCGGTATTTTTTTCTGTGAAGAGGTCGGGCGAAGCGTAAGCGCCTGCGATACACATAAATCGTCTTGGGTGTTGACTTTGTGTTGTTTTTTTCACTTCCAATCCCGATGTTGCTGGAAAAAAATAACAAAAGCACAGGTGTGCCAACCTCCCCTCGACATTTTTTTTTCTGGAGTGATTTTTTTTTTTTTTTTTTTTTTCCAACCCCAATGTTGCTGGAAAAAATAACAAAAGCACATGTGTGCTCACCTCCCCTCGCCAATTTTTTTTTCTGGGGTGTTAAGACTTAGTTTTTCTTCACTCGACGCCAATATTGCTGGAAAAAAAGAAAAAATCACATGTGTGCCTACCTCCCCTCGCCATTTTTTTTCTGGGGTGTTGACTTTTTTTTACTCTACGCCAATGTTGCTGGAAAAAAAATCGATTTCAGGGCATTATATTTAATGCCGTATCCGGTGGTCTAAGTGCCGGGAAATCGCGTCTATGACGATCTAGATGTCAAAATTTTCTTGGGGGAGGACCCCCCGCGTTAGGGGGAGGACCTCCCGCGTTAACTTGTTCACAGTATTGTTTTCGCCTCGTCTCATTTTTTAGGTCTGGCTACGGCCCTGCACATTGTGTGACAAGCACCAAAATGGGGGCATCGCTGTGTCTTACGCAATTTATCTAGTTTTTTGTTGTTGTCATATGCCCGTTTGAAAAGCTGGAAGTATTATGTCGAGGCATTGTCCGTCCGTCTGTCCGTCTGTAAACACAAGTTCAATGTCAAATCCCAAACTTGGTCAAGATCCGCTAAGTAGACATTGTGTTGGCGACTGCCAGTCCTCCCGCGCATCCATGGTGAATGCACTAAATATTACGTCCAGTTTTTTAAACGGGCGTATAAAATCAGTTGATGTGAAGTACTTGCTTCATAAAAATAATCGTTTGTATAAAAATAGATTTTTTGGTACAGACGCCCAAACAGAATCGACACTTCGTAGATGCGGTAAAACCAACGGATGAGCCCCGATACCGCATTGACTTTAAATACAAGTGTTAGCTTTTCTAAAAAGTTTAATAGTCATTAGTGACGATAACTTTAAACGAAAATGACGAGGATACTACAGGAAATTAGTAATAGCTATTCATGTTGGTATATGCTTTCGAAATATTGTAAAACTGTCAGAGAAAATGTACAATACGATTCCAGTTCGGTCTGTATTGAAATTCTGCAACTTTCGACATCAGTTCTGGAAAAGATCGTCAGTTTTAATTTGAAAACAATAATAACAGGTGCGTGTTTGGCAGCTATAGTCTGTTTCAATGTACTTGAGACAGTAAGAGACACTTTTAGCTTCACTGCAGGCCAAGTCGCCACTTAACTGGTTGTGACAGCGGGCTACCATCAGCTTATATGAGACGCGGCACGACATAACGTACCTTCGGGCATTTTGGAGTTTCGCTGTAATTGATTTTGAGAAATAAGATAAATTCCGTAAATGAAGTCCAAATTTGCCGAAAGTTTCAAAGCAAATTCTGAATATAAGTCCAAATGTGACGAAACTTTCAGAGCAAATTCGGAATTATATTCCGAATTTGCTTTGAAAGTTTCGGCAAATTTGGACATCATTTACGGAAATTATGATCAATTTTCCAAATCATTTAGGCGAAATTACAAAAATTCCCGAAGGTACGTTATGTCGTGGCGTGTCTCATATGTGTATATACATCAATGATTTATGAAGCCAATAGTGTGCTGACGTTAATAAAAAGAAAGTTGTGTTTATTGACGGTAAATCATTCATAGTACAAAAAAAACTGAAATTAATATCTGTCTGAATATGTCTGAATCGCAATACTAAACTTAGTACGGGGTACCGGTCCAACCCACCTCTTTCTTTTTGTCTCATTACCACCCCCCCCCCCACACTTTATACAGGCCTGTGCAGCAAAGGGTGGTGGGAGAGGGAGAATATGAAAAGACGGGTCTGACATGGCAATTGTTTTACGTTAGGACTTAGCCAATTTTGAGACATTTTTCAGCGGGCGTCTCACTCCACCCATTGATATGCCTTTCGTATGCTGGCAGTTTAACTTGTGTCTGTCTGGTTTGTTTGTAGAAGAATTGGCTTGCAGGGGAAAAGCCTATGTGTGGTGGCATAAATGTCGGTCGGTATGCATACCCCTGTTTTGGTGAAAATAAAATCTGTGTTATACATGCTCAGGAATAGTAGTTTTGTCAGGGTTAGTTAATCTCACTAGTCCGACGGGCTAGTCAGTCAAAAGACTGTAAAGTTTTATAGCAACAAAATACATTTCATTTTCCATATTAGTGCCGTATTTACATATACAATCTATAAGACATATGTTGGTAATCCATTTGTATTGATAATATTGCTTGAACGCCATATTAGTATACTTTCCTTTGCTTTCATTTCAGCCAATACACAAATTACCTCAGGAATGGGGACGAATGCCGGAAGAAATATCAGAACTTCAAGCTCAGAAGTATGTATTACCTATACATTAATTTCTGGGCAGTGGGGTAGGCAGAATAATCCTGGCGCTAAATGTGAGGATACCGCCAGAAAGCAAAGTAGATTATTTTCTTCACATATTTACAATAATCGATTGGAGATGGATAGGATCCCTCTTCTCAGCTAGGTCGCATGTATTATGTATTAGATAATTTATGTGTATCTGTATTGTGCCAACCTGATTAAGAAAGTGTATAGTAACATGTATATTATTCCTATATGATTCATATAATATCATATACATAGCATAGTTATTTATTAACACTACATCTTATTTCTGCTGCTATGACCCCGCTGTTAACATATTGCTTGTTTATACACCACCGTCTTCCTCTCCATCTTTTTCCTTCCCTTTTCTTCCCACTGTCACCTCTAGTTTCGTGTACTAGTCCTGGGATCAAGGTTGTACAACTTTACATCGGTCTCGGAGTCGGTCTGCGGTCGGTCGACTGGCTAATCCTGAGAACAAACTCAGGATTGGTCTGTGGGCTTGCTTGTGTCTGGGTCTTGGATTTGGGGTGAGTTGTATATCCGTGAGCCCAGTATAATTATTTAAACTTAAACATATTTTATCTATATGATGCATATGATGATGTTTATCTATATTGTACATGCATTTCTTTGTCATGCATGCCGGTACACCATTACTGTTGCGCTATGCTTCTATGTAAATATGTATGCTAGGGTGAGGGCCGTAACTAATGTTGTGATAACTTGTGGCCCAAACCCACTGTAATATATTGTGCAATAAAATATGTTTAAACTAAACTAAAAACACACACACAAAAACGGTATTAGGACTTAGAAAGCGAGCATCTGATGCAAAGTGTATGAAAATGTAAGCAGTAAACAATTAATTTCGGCCTACATGAGTGGTACATGTATATGAACTTTCTGTGACGTAACTGACACACCCGTGCGTTTTGTTTACCTAATGGAAACTACACACGTTTTGACTGTATGTCATGGCACAAGTTTTCTCCAGCCTAGGGTACATGCATAAGTTCATTATTCAGCATTTGGCTTACATAAATTTGTATTTTCAGCTAAGGAAAAATCTGACAAGCTTCTGAGGCCGCCGACCGGTGGGGGACCGGCTCCGCCACCACTCACCGATTCCGAGGCGCACCTCGCCAACTTGTTGGGCGATCGACCAGTGATGCGCCCAATAGTTGGCGGGGTCGATACAGACCGTAGAGATGCTGGGCATGGTAAGTGTGGTAGGACTAGAAAAGAAATGTGCAGATTCGTGCAATATTTTTAGTTTCCAGTCGCCGAATTCAACCAAATTCGGTATGTGACAGTCCCGTTTCCATGCCGTTCATACTTGCACCACTTCATGAGCCAGTAATGACAACCACAAACCACTGCCAAACATGTGACCTTGGTCTACTTTTTACTGACAAAGTACAGTAGGTGGGGCATCCGTGTTCTCCGAACACATTGTATAGTTTTACTTAGCATTGAATTATTTACACTCCTAGATGTATTTTAGAAATTTTGATTTATTTTTACTTGATTTTATATTATAATTTTTTTTTATTTCAGTGTACTGAATAAATTTG
Organism: Sedimenticola sp.; assembly: GCA_040505915.1. Classification (GTDB taxonomy): domain Bacteria; phylum Pseudomonadota; class Gammaproteobacteria; order Chromatiales; family Chromatiaceae; genus Vondammii. The sequence goes on from JBEVXV010001053.1 coordinate 5,878, forward strand.
TTTATTTCATCTCGTCAATTTGTAAAGTGATATTCGATCTTGATCTGCGTCACTGCTCATGAATATTACTTAAACACGACGAAATGCCAGCGAAGTATCACACGGCATGGATAATTGAGGTGACGGAATGGGAATGCCGTGTGTGTCAGACGATGCAGTAATTAAGATATGGTTACATAATCTTTATTTAGTTTAATGTTTTACAGAGGAGAAGTCACCACAAACATTGACTATGGGCGAGGCAGGGACTGTGAATGTTGTAGTTGACAACAACTTCGAAGGTAATTATGGATTGAAGTTTCGCTGCCAAACATCAATTATTGTGGCCATTTCATTGGCAGAATGAAACCAACTAGCCCATACATACAAATGTATTACTCATCATGA
>JBEVXV010001054.1:0-2312 GCA_040505915.1 Sedimenticola sp.
AATGCATCAAGTTGACCAGCTCTGAATTCATATACTTTTATTTTGTGGGTTGGTAAATAACCTATTGGTACCGCCCCCTTATTAGGATCACAAGGACTAGAATTAGGATCATATGCAAGACCATGTAGCTCAGAAACAACCGCCCCACCTTGGTCACGTAGAACAAGATAATTATGTGCTGCAAGCCCTAGTATAGAATATTGGCGTTTTTCAATTGAAAATAAACCCTCATTCATCGGTAGATCTCCTGATTATTTGTGCACACTCTCTCAGCAACAACGTGGCATTCCGTTGTTGGTGCTACATTAGTGGAATTAATCTTATCATCAGATAACCCAAAGTTTATCTGAGTAAAAGCGGTGCAGCACTGCATTGTTTCTCCACTATTTCCATTTACTGTTACATAGTATTCAGCTGCATAAAAACATTCAATACTGTTACTAGTATTAGCTGTGCAGTTTCCGCCAATATCATTGAAGTAATTAATAATGAAGTTACGATCCTTTCCTGCAAAGTAGCCTGGTAACGTTTTTTTTATAGTCCCTAACCGTTTCCGTGAATTATCTATTTCATTATCATGAAATCCATAAAAATTATAAACAGCTACTGGCTGCATACAACCAGTGACCATTAATGTATAAATTAACATTTGCATTCGTCTTAAAAATAGCATCATCAGCACTCCTGAAATAGAGGAATAATGGGAATAAGCGTAGAAAAGGGGACGCATCTATTTTTATTCATTTTCAGTCACTCTCTTCCTCGTCTATCAACCCTGACACCTACTCTTCTCTCTATTTCATCAACGAAGCGAAAACATAAGGCGTCAGAGCCCTTTTACTAAAACCATCCATAACTCACCCTTCAATACCAAAGAAAATCCCAGTCATTTCCCTACAAGTCGAGTGCATAGTTACCACCCGCCATACGAAAACCTAACCGCCGGAAAAACTTATCCATCCTGTCTAAATCTACTCCACTATTAACACCGGCATTCAGTTCAACTGCATCCCGGTTCTCTGCCCATTTGCGAAAAGCTGTGAGCAACCAAAAGCCTGCACCGCCCATGCGCTTTTCCAGCAGCACGTCGTAATGAATGACACTCGCCACGAGTCGATCAGAGAAGAAGTGTCTCTCTACACATCCGATCTGTGCACCGATGATCTCTCCCTGGCTATCCACAGCCACAAAAAAACAGTGGGGCCGTTGCCATCCTGCCCAGTCTCGATTATTGCCTTGAAGTTTTGTTCCACCCGTACCGCGTTGTAGTCATAGGTGACAAAACGAGTAATAATGGGGGGTAGACTACGATTTCCTATATTCACGAAAAGCCGTAAGCAGCTCCATACTGCCCTAATCAGGTTTCCTATAATCTGGCTGATGTATTTCATCTCGCCTCCTTGGTGGTGGATACCGGAGATAAATTTAGCGACTCCCCTCCGTGACCAAGTCCAAGGGAAAAATTAGAACCACAACAACGAAAGCCGAGTTTGCTCATCATCTTATTGAAGCGCGACATTTTTACTGCTACGCTCATGTTGATATTGAGTTCACTCACATTGCGCTGCTCAGCCCAGCGACGAAAAATCATTAGCATTTTTATAGCGGCAGAACTCCCCCGCGCCTCAGGCTTGACAAAAAAGAAGCGGTCCTGCGCCACCACTGCGTCACAGAAGAAAAAATCCACCACATAACCAGCAAGCATTCCTACAATATTCCCGTGGGTGTGTTCTGCAATGAGTATGACCGAGCGGGAGGGGGTACTGATCATGGTTTCAAGCATCTTTGCGCACTTCTCCCGGTTGAGGCCGTAGTCGCGAAAGCGGGACTCTTCCATCATAGCCTCACCAAGAACCAGGATGGCTGGGATATCTTTTAAGGTGGCATAGCGAATCTTCATGGCAGGATCAATTGTACTCTGGGTTTGAAAGCATCGGTTTGTTGGAACGCACTTTTAAAAGAAAGTGCTGCACTCGCTGTCGATGCGCATCACTTAGTCCACATGCAGATTCGAGCACTACGCATCTGCGATAAAGCATACGATCTCCATTTTCTCAAGTTGGCTCATTTTCTTCTCCCTCATGCAGTACCCTGCATTCCCTAAGCGTTAGATGGTGTGCTTTTATCGGTGAGAACAGTCGCTCGCTCACCACCGATACGCACCACCTCATCCACCTGCAAGCTTTTCGGCAGTGCATGGGTAATAAAAATCATGCTGATTTTCCCCCTCAATTGATTCACGGTCGTGGCAAAGTGTTCTGCGGTCTCTGGATCGAGCGCGCTGGTGGCCTCATCAAAAATGAGGATCTTCG
>JBEVXV010001055.1:0-3410 GCA_040505915.1 Sedimenticola sp.
CATATTACGGCTTTTATTTGTGGTATAATGCCGGTTTAAATGTAAAATTGTATCGTTTGTATGTCATGTAGTACAGGTATGTGTGTTTAAAGTACAAACAATGAGTTTTTCTTTATAAAACATTAGTTTTATTCTCAAAATCTGTCCATTTTGTGGGAAAAATAGCAGAATATGCGTGCTATTTTTCAATTAAGATTTCAGGACGAGTATTTGAAAGCAAACTTTAACTGCTGGTAGTGTAGAATCAAATAGGTATGAGTTTAGTGACTGATTGCGTACAGTGTATATCTTGATCAGACCATCAACGTGCATGCCTGGGTCTACTGCTGTCAACAATGCAATAACACCGTTTTCCAAGAATATGTATAACCGCAGTTGTGACATTCAAATTAAAACATCATCATCTGAAGATGTGTCGTCATCATCCCTAAATGTTTCCGATATATCGGTCGTGATGTTAGTACACAATTCACCATCGGCTTCGCAAATGCATAGTTCTGTGCATGCTAGCTGGTGTATTCGGCAAGAGCACCGTAATGCACACCGAGATCGTTTGCAGCTACACTTGACAAGTTCAACAATTCCGTCTGGCGCAGGCGGTAGAGTAGTTGGAACAGGAACACACGCACCGTCTTCCTCTGTCCATCCATACTGTGTCGCGGGTGGAAGTTGTGGATTTGGAATGTCATCGTGTGCCCAGATCATGGATTGATAGTGTGCTCGCAGGATGGATTGATATAAGGCAGCCTTGGTCGGCGGAAGCTTTTGTCCCTCCGACTGCTTCTTTGTGAACAAATGCCAGCGCAGCACACCAACGTCTGTTAATTGCGTAGTCGGCTCGTACAGTCGACACACAAACTTCTCAAGGCCCGATGTCATTTCCTGAGAGGCTTGTACATCTTTTCCCAACGAGTTGAAGGCGGCTTCAACATCATCTGTCGACTTCATGAAGGTTTTCCAGCATCCTACTTTCCCCTTGCCAGCAAATTTTCCTGTTTGGTCAGAACCGGTGAAGGCATGGAATCCCGGCAGGGCAGCAGCTCGATTGTCACCCAGGGCAGAATAAATGGGTTCTAGTGGTACTACTCTACGTTTATTTCCAGTTCCGGTATGGAAAAACGTGTTTGTACACAGTCTCGGGAATCGTCTCAAAGCTAGAACTAGCACGTCAGTGTCTACAGAATGAATACGCAACTCAGTAGCGCCATTTGCTGTTGCATCAATACCATGCAGGATAATTCAAGTGTCAGCTTCTTCTTGAGAGCTTGTCAAATGGCTAACATCTCTGGCATTATGGAAACGACACTCTGTCGCGAAGAAACAATAAATGTATTGTCTTTGTCTTGGAAGTGGTCCATTTTGTGCTAGATACACTGTGAGCTCGTCTTTGGTCTTAGTGCTGGCCAGCAGCTGCTTAGCAGTAACATTCGCGATAGACGTTGAGTCGGCAATATGATACGCGATTGGTTCGGTACTGCCGGTCCGTCTGCGTCTTGTGGCACTCTTGAGGGAATCATGGATATCATATCTGTCAAATATGAGATGGCCTTCCTGACAGCCGTGCAATGTCATGTCTACAGATTTGACAAACCGGCTGGCTAATTCCAAGCATGTCTTGACTTCTTTCGGTTTCCCAAGTGCTTGGACTAATACCATAGCATCTATCACAGCAACTACTTTCTTCTCTTGCTGATCTGTCTATTCCGATAAATCCGTTGGTTCAGCTGGTGTTTGCTGGGGCAATCCCTCTAGAATATCCATCAGTTTGCTTTTGTCTGTGCTGGGTAATACTGAGCCGTCTGGAGCAAACAATGACCTGGGCAGAGAAGTGAATTCGTAGCGGCCTATTGCGGTTTTCAAATCCACTTCTGGTCGTGAACGAGCGATTATCAGAAGGCGGGCGAAGAGGGATCTGTCATCCTTCAGCTCAACCACTTGGGCTGCTAACTTGTGTTTTACACGCTTCCTTGCTGATTTCCAGGATCCAAGTTTCAGTTTAGGCATTCGGGACCAGATGTTCACATCAGATGATGTAACGCGTTCTGCTACAAACTCTGTGTACTTTTGCTGGCCTATTTCATCACGATGGCATATATCATGGGCTACATTTGCTGGCATTACAACGTTTGTTATTATGCTGGGAAGATCACTGTCATCATATGCCATAGGGTTCGTAGACGATATGATCGAGTCTTTCAGAGCAATGACATTCTTGTCATATCTTGCTTGAACCCTGTTTGAGAGTTCATGGTGTTTTCTTTCTGATGAGTTGTTTACGCCTGCCATAGCATGAGCTTCTTCTGTGAGTCTTGCAAGCTCTGGTGCTGTCAGGAAGAATCTCTCGCGTGCATTCGGATTCAGGGTTATACCAAGCAGCCCCCCTGCTACCTTCATCCAACGATTAACATGTTCCACCCCATGGTCAGTTCCGATGGCACAGAACGGAGTCACAGATTTGTTCACAACAAAGTTCCCGGCTGTGAACTCTTGCCACGTATCTGGATCTTTCTGTTCAAGTTCATTCATCTCAGCCAGATACAGGGGTACTAGTCGTGCATACTTCTGCTTGTCATGTGCAAAAAAGTATTTGCACAGTGAATCTAGTGCGGAAAGGTACAGCTCCCAGTGACCTTCACGTACGGCACGTATGAACATGAATATGGTTTGTATCTGTTGCATATACCGCCTAACAAACTTGAACAGGGGGCTTCGTTGTTCTTTTTCAGTGTCAAATTCTCTCATGACCTTTACTATGTCGTTTTCGGATAACACCGTTTCCATGAGCTCGTTTGCGTCTTTTACTTCATCGCTTGACTCATCGCTGCAGGCCTTTGCAATGTTACAGGCAGCGGTGGAACAGATGTCTTGGAACTCCGGATGTGACTTCAATATCTCCTTCCAGTAGAGCTCAAACATCGCTTGAAGTGTTATCATGTGAGCTGTCAATGCTCGCTTCATATGTTTGGCTTCCAGAATTTGCTTCACTGTCAAGGGACCATAGATGTCGGCCGCCATCCAGGCCTCATCGATACCACTATCTTATATCGCTGAACCAGCTGCTCTGAGGGGTGCCATGACAGTTGCATTTCACCTATTCGTAGTATCCACTTGTCCTTACAGTCCGGCCTTGTCATCTCTAGTTGCTTAACCTTTTCTATGATAGTTGCAAATGCCAAGTTGTAGGTTTTAGAATGCACTGGTTCAACTTCACTAAAAGTTGTTCACAGAAAATGAGTGTTATTGTATTCACGAATAGCGTATTTGCTATCAACTGTATAGCATTTTTACATTTACCTCCCTTACAATTGGTGAAATGGTGTAATTTTTTAATTTCGGTAATTACTACATATGTTTGTCAACAGTAGACAAATCGATTTGGAATCTGCTTATTTGAATGCCAATGAACATAC
>JBEVXV010001056.1:0-10037 GCA_040505915.1 Sedimenticola sp.
GTAATATAGTTCCAGAGTGAGCTCGGCGTCGTAATAGAGTTCCAGAGTGAGCTCGGCGTCGTAATAGTTCCAGAGTGAGCTCGGCGTCGTAATATAGTTCCAGAGTGAGCTCGGCGTCGTAATATAGTTCCAGAGTGAGCTCGGCGTCGTAATATAGTTCCAGAGTGAGCTCGGCGTTGTAATAGAGTTCCATAGTAGACCCGAGTTAAGAGGTCCATAATAACACAATGTGATGATAGAGTTTCAAGCTTTTGGTGTTGAAGGAGAGTCCGATTCTAACTTCAGCATGGCCCCACGGAGTACTTCTAATAGATTACGTTTTTGTTCTGTATTAACGTTAGTGGTTAGTGCCGAAAACAGTTCAAACTGATAGTTTGTATGATCCTCTAAGGCCTGTAGTATGTCCTCTGTGTTCTTATTACTAGTAGCCTTCATTAGTTCCAGCTGGTTGCTTAACCCTTGGATTTCCGTTTTCAGTCCCTGGATTTCAATTTTTAGAGCCGGGACTTCGGATGCCAAACCCTCCATCCGGCCTTGCTTCAGTGGGGTTGGATTTATAATCTCCGGCACTGGGGCTCTTTTCCGTACCCTTGATTTGGGCGGAGGTGGTAGAAAATGTCTTTGGGTGGACAATAAATTTGTGTCATTATTATGCGGAAACATAGTAGCTTCCCCTTGTATTGATAGGGAATTGTACAATACTGGTGTAGTTGATGGAATGTAGTTTTCTGCATCAGAGTAACTCTGGCTGACAATTGTATCGAAGTTGTTTGGTGTCGATAAGCTGGTAGTAAATCCGGTAGATATGCCGGTAGACATGCTGCCGGGTAGCCCGGTGGATTGGTACCCCTGTTGACTCATCTTGGCATTGGATGGAGATACAGGAGAGGCGATGCTGATCGGGTCAGAGATAGTACCAGCGTTGTGATGGCTGCTGGAGTTCTGTGTTATTGTTGATGTTTTAGTCCGGGTTGCAGTATAGAGCTGGTCATTCATATTAGCCACAGTTGGACCAATGTCCATATTTGTCCGACTTTTCCTGTCAACAAGGAGTTTGGCGTCGTCTTCAGATATATATAGTTCCTCACAGTCTTTTATTTGTTTGAAATAATTTTGCCTTCTTTCTTGAATATTACCCGATTGTTCTAATTCATAGTGAGAACGTCTTATTACATGTTCAAGTAATTTAAGTTCAGTTTCAAACTTTTTGTCACATTTTAAACATAGATATACTCCAAAATAGAATGGTAAATGAGTGCTGATATGTCGCAGAAACTTTTGTTTTGTTCTGAATCGTTTACTACAGTACTGGCATTGTTGAAGCGTCATTAATCCGGTAGTTCCCAGGACGTAGTATGACGACTGCTGACATCCTCGGATATGGAATTAATCCGGATATGGAATTACTCCGACTGAATCACTTTATATAATGGTAATCCGTATTATCACTGTAGGTAGAATTAACTTAAATCCCAACTGTGAACAATATACTTGAATATACTATAATTTCCACATTTTTTTTGATTTACCTTTCAAAGTTATATTAATTCCAGTTAGATATAAGTTAATATTATTGACAATATTATGGTTGCATATGACGCGTTGATGATTAACCAATGCTGGCTATATTCTCATAATTATAAACACATTTATTTTACAACGAATTACGAAAAATATAATCCTTTATATGACGAGTACACTAAATATATGTCCTTTAACTGTTGATTATTTATACTGTACTGACAAAATCCACAAATTCATGTATATATGGAGTGACCCGCCTCCCTGACAGGGAGGCGGCCATCCCTTCCAAGCACTTGTGGTAATGTGACTGGCCAACTGGCCCTTAGACTGTCCACGTTTATAATAGCTAATTGCTCTGGCTGATATCGGTAATTGTTTATCAGGGTGTGGCTGAGTCCTCCTAATTTGATAATTTGCCTTGGAGAAGATAATGTATAAAGTCAGTGATATCTCTAATTTTTCAATGGTCAGTAATGGCTAGCTTAGATTGGCCACATTATATATAATCAGTCTTTGGTTTGCCTGGCTGCAATCTCACTCATAATTTAATCTATCTGGCTGTTTACGAGTTCTTTGTGGTCGAGCCTGGTTCCCACACATTACTGCATCTGGTGATTGAGGCTGGCTCCCAGTTGCTTGTCTCTGTGCATCCTGTGTCCTACTAATTTTCTTCTGGGGCTTTACAGTCTGCTGCTTGTGCTGGGCAATTCCACCAGAATGGCAGCTCTTGGCTTTCTTCTGGACTGCGGGTACCCAGTCTGGTATCATATCCGAGTAATATGGCTTTAGCCGGTCATGATGCATGACCCGGGTTTTGGAGTCATATTGTCCAGATATCTTGTACAGTAGATCACTTACGGCCTTGATTACCACAAATGGACCCTTCCAGTGGTTTGGATTCAGTTTAGGGCAACGGCCAATTTTCCTGGTGCTATCTAAACAGTAAACAAGGTCTCCAATCGTATAGCTGTTTATAGACAACCTAGTATCATGGTCACGTTTTTGTTTTCCCGCTGTGTCCTTCAAATGGGCACGGACAAGATGCTGTATCTCTGTCATTCGGTCCCACAATTCACAAGCATAATCCACTGTTGATACTGGCTGACGGCTCTCCCCAGGAAAACCATACTTGAGGGTTATCGGCTGGTGAACCTCCCTGCCCAGCATAAGCATATTCGGGCTGAAACCAGTACTCTCATGAACACATGAACGATAAGCCGAGGTCAATAATGGCAAATGCTTATCCCAATCCCTCTGATGTTCGCTTACATAAGCCGAGATCATTCCCAGTAGTGTGTGATGGAAACGCTCCACCATTCCATTAGAGGACGGGTGATATGGCGACGACAAGGTCCTGTTTACTTCGAGAATTCTACAGACCTCACTGAACAGTTTGGATGTGTAATTACTCCCTCTGTCGCTATGTAGGTCCAGCGGTAAGCCCATTCTTGAGGTGAACTCATACACGATTTTACAGGCCACTGTTTCAGCCAACTGGTCCGGTATCGCATAGGCTTCGACCCATTTTGTGAATTGATCCACGACCACCAAAATGTATTTGTTTTTCTGTTCTGTCACAGGAAATGGTCCTGAAATATCCGTTGCGATTCTGTCCATAGGAGCACCAACAATGTATGTCCCTAACGGAGCCTTGGCTGTCTTATATGGTCGTTTCCTAGCACCACACACGGCACATTTTCTTATCCATATTCGAACCGATTCTTTCATGCGATACCAATAAAAATTCAATTTCAATTTACTCACTACTTTCTTAACACCAAGATGTCCAGAAAATTTGGAATTATGCGCAGCTTCTAATAACTCTTTCTGTAGCACCCTGGGCACTATCAGTTGTAAGAATCGCTGACCTCTCAACTTTGGGTACCATAATTTGTACAGTACTCCACCAACCAGTACTAGTTGTGGCCACAAGAGCCATAAATGACGGGTTAATTGACTATGTGCTGCTACGGTATCCCTGCTGGGTCGCTCGGCGTTACTTTGCTTCCACCCTAGTACAGGCCCGACTTCTGGGTCTTCTGTCTGCAGTTTCTTCAGATCCGCATCTGAGTAACCACTCATATAAGATGGCCCTTTAAACCTCAGTGAGGTATCAGAAGAACTGTTTCCACTTTCCCCAGATCCGGTACCAGTTTCTGCATTTCCATCTCCATTTGTTTTCCCAGGTCCGACTCCGGTCCCACTCAGTTTGATATGTCGGACAAGTATTTCTGGCAGACATCTCCTGGCTATCTCTCTGCACTTTTGTAAGGGTGATACCACACCCATTACAAATATTAGACTGATAAGGGGAAGTAAGTGCATTACACTGAACCACACCTTTGAGAACCATGTTATGGAGTCCTCAGTTACCTCCCTTGTCAAATAAGACAGTCTATTTATTCTTAATGGAACAACATTGTCTATCAGCATAAACGATGACCACTGTTCATGCTTCTTTAGGCAATCGGCACACCCTGCACAGGGTAGATCTGACAGTATAGTCTGACCATCGTAGCAGTCGCATGCTGCCGGGTCACAAACTAACCGTGATAGTGCGTCAGCATTTCCATGTTTCTTCCCCTTCCTATGCATAATGGTAAAGTTGTATTGTGACAGAACTTCTATCCATCTGGCCATCTGATTTTCTGGTTCTTTAAAGGACATCACCCACCTCAGGGCACTATGATCAATCCGTATGAGAAATTTTCTACCCAGCAAATACTGTTTAAAATGCTGAATAAATGTCACCATGGCCAACATCTCTAACCGCGTTACACAATACTTGCGTTGTGTTTTTGAAATTGACTTGCTAGCATATGCTATAGGCCTTTCTTCTTCTTTGCCTGTCATTTCACACCACTGCATCTGTGACAAGACTCCGCCCACGCCCCTGTCTGATGCATCTGTGTCCAATATGAACAATCCGGTGTCCTGGGGAAGTGCCATGACCTCCTCTCCTGTGAGCACAGTTTTCAAATCCAGAAATGAATGTTCACATTCCTCCGTCCAAATGAATGCTTGTCCGGCCTCCAACAAGCGATTCAATGGAGCTGCCCTTGTTGAAAAATTCTTGATATATCTTCTATAATATGAGCAGAATCCAAGGAATGAGCGTATCTGTGTCACTGTTTGTGGTCTCTTCCAATTTCTAATAGATTCTATCTTCTCCACACTTGGTTTGATTCCATCACACGTGACTGTATGTCCCAGGAATGACACTTCCGGGCGAAATAATTCACATTTACTGGGTTTCAGCTTACATCCCACAGTGCTCAATCGTCGGAATACTTCTCCCAATCGCTCCAAATGAGCTTCAAATGTTTCCGAGTATATGATTATGTCATCCAGATATATTAGCAGTATTTTCCACTGTAACCCACGGAAAAGTAACTCCATAAAACGCTGGAATGTACTCGGCCCATTGCATAACCCCATGGCCATTTTGTTGTATTCATAAAGGCCACTTCTCGTCACAAATGCTGTCTTTGCTTTGTCCTCTTCCCGCACGCTCAACTGCCAATAGCCATTTTGGAGGTCTAAGGTGCTTAGGAATTTTGCGTTAGCAAGGCTGTCCAAACAGTCACTAATTCTCGGTAATGGGTAGGCGTCTTTGAGAGTGACCTCATTCAACTTCCTATAGTCTACACATGGTCTCGTCGTGCCATCCTTTTTCAAGACGTACACCATTGGCGAGGCCCACGGTGATGAAGACTCGCGAATTACCCCAGCTTTTATTTGTTCTTGAATAATTTCTTCTTCTTTATTTGCAAACGCCCTTGGAGGTCGTCTAGGTGCTTGTTTAATGGGCCTGGCGTTGTTTGTATCTATCTTATGCTCGACAATGGATATTTGTCCCAAGTCGGTGCTGGATTTAGCAAAAAGTCCCTCGTTATCTTTCAAAAGTTCAAACAGTTTTTCTTTCTGGTCATCAGACAAAGTTTTCGCCGACCTGTCAAACAAATCTTGAATATGGCATGGCAATTTTCCAGTTTGACTTACTCTGTTTACTTTGAGAGTTGGTCCCGTCCTCGGCACTTCATTCAACTCCAATGGGGTGCAATCAACCACTTCCTCAATCACTCCCAAGACTGTATCCTTCTTCAGTTGGACGTCTTCCCATGATTCATTTAGCACTCGCACCGGTAATCCATGTCCATTTTGTGTTGTATCCACCAAAGTATTTGCAATGAAAATGTCACCGATATCATAATGTTTATCCTTTGAAATTATACCCACGCCCGCAGGGAAGGTTTCACTGGTAAACTGACCTCTGACTAACATTTCACTGTTGGCAGGTACAACTACATTTTCTTGGCAATAGATACGTGCACACAATGGTATCTTCTCGAGAATGCATGGATAGCGTTTTCCATTCAATTTTAAACCAGATTTTGTCCCAAGTGAATAATCATTCTCCAAAAGAAAATCCAACCCAAGTAATCCATCTTCTTGTATATCCACTACATACATGTCCCATGTAAACTCAGTCTTACGTACTTGAAATGATATGCTAGCTATGCCTTCAATGGTCAAATGTCCTCTATCTGCAACTTCTAATCTGATAGTAGGGTCAGGTTTTTGAAGTGAAATATTCAAAGACGACATTTTATTAAACACTGTTGAGGATAAAATGGTAACTGCACTTCCGGTGTCTACCACAAACTTACAGTCTACCGAATGTATATTTAAAGGTAGAAACATTGTCATCCCAGCTCTCACATTTTCACAAGTAAGTCTAGAATTGTTGTTGACCGAATCCAGGCCGTCAGACTCGGTCTTATTTAGTTTCCCATCTGGTTGCCAGCTCTATTCTCTGGGTGGCACTCATTTGCATAATGCCCAAATTTGTGACATCTATAGCACTCAACATTTGTCTTCAGAAAGGCTCCTTTAGGCTGATTTCCATTGTTACCTTGAAATCCCATAGGCCGATTTCCATTGTTGCCTTGAAATCCCATAGGCCGATTTCCATTGTTACCTTGAAATCCCATCTGGCTTGGTGGTTTTGCTGCCGGAGGTATTTTGGCCTCCATCTGCCTAAACTTCTCAGACAATAACTTCTCAACTTCCGCCAGTGTTACACAGTTCTTTTCTTCTTTTGGTGGGTAATTTGCGGGCCTTGCTTCCGTACCAGGGTTATTTGTTGTGGGTACATCAAACTTCACCATTCGAACTTTTTGACCTCGACTAACATCATCCCGCAGGCTGTTGTAGGTCTCCACCATTTCCCTGGCATCATCAATGGTTTGGGGGTCTTTCATTCCAACCGCAACTGCCAGCTGCTGATCACTCATACCCTTCAGAAACGATCTGACGCTGATTGTCTCCCTTGTTGTCTCGTCAGCTGTTGGGTAACCTTTGATTACCAGTCGTTTTATGTCTGCTGCATACTCGAGTAGTTTCTCCCTCTGAGTAAACTTCCTCAACTCCAACTCGTTTAAGTAGGATGCACTGGTTCTTCTTTCTTTGAATCTGGACTCCAATGCACGTCTCAGCGTTTCATAAACCTGAGTTGTTTCTGGGGACAGCTGATTAAACACATATTCGGCAGCATCCCCACGTAGACTACTGGTCAGCCTGAACAGTTTGTCATGCTCTGTCCAGCGACACGCCAATGCCGTAGACTGGAACGGCTTGATAAAGCTGTCCCATGACATCTTTCCATCAAATATCAACTGCCTTGGTAATGGAATATCATAATGTCGCTGGTGATCCCTGGCGTCTACTGCAGGTATCGCCGACATAGAGGTTAAGTCCGCAGGTACTGGTACTTCACTTTGCTGCCTCATTGGCTCAAAACTGTGTGCGGACCTATGCACCGGACTAGAATGTACTGGCACATTCACATACGACGATGTGGTTACCTGTCTTGCTGGCAATCCTTCTTGGTCCTCGTAACGAACCCTCCTATTCATTCGCCAACTCTCGTGCTGAACATCTCTGGATTGACGTTCTCTTTCTTGCATATCGCTAATAGCTTTATCTTTTTCGCTACACATATCAGCCATTCTCTCCTGATAAATCCTAATCATTTCACTATGTCTTTGCTCGTGCTGCTCATCCTGTTTCCTCAACAGCTCAGTCAACCGGTCACAGCTGCTATCTGACTGCATACGCTGTTCTGCCATTTGTTGATCCGCAATCATTAGCTGATGCTTTAATTCTCGTAATTCGTCTTCCATTTCCTTACCCCTGGTATGTTCGTCATCAACATCCGGTTCCTTTTCTTTATCTACAGCACGTTTAGGACCCATACTAATTAAATGTTATTACACACATATACCACTAATGTCACTCAGTCACTTATTCAAGTTTCTACAGGTCAGCTGAACCACTAACTCTTGACATCATTACGAGACTTTTTAATCTGGCGTTTTCTTGTGCTAATCCGAATATTATATCGTTTTGATCACTGATGATTTTCATTAATCGGTTTTTGACAGATTGTTGAATAGCATCATAACGTTTATCGTCTCTATATGCCTGCTCAACTAGGTTTGTTTGCACCCGATAAATCTGTCTTAGTGTCTCATCAAGCTCTTCTAATTCCATATGTGCAGCCCCCAAGGCGGCCATGTTTTAACACTTGTTTTGGACACACAATAGTTTGTTTTCTTTTTAATAATTTGCGATATCTATTCTTGTTTGTAGACAGATGATGTTAATGCACTTTTTAATTTGGCGTTTTCTAAATTCAGTTCTTTTATGATTGAGTCCTTTTCATTTGTTATTTTGATGAGTATATCTTTATATGATTCAATCGTTTCAGTATAATGTTTTTCTTCTCTGTATAAATGTTCTAATAGATTTGTTTTCTCTAGTTGAATTTGTTTTAGTGTCTCTTCAATATCATCCAATGCCTTTTGGTCAGAAACCGACATATTTTCACCATACTAACTGCATTAAATTATTACACAAACACTTTTCTGCTCAGAATCACTGTCTTCTTTCTCACTTTCTGATTTTTCCTGTTGTATTAGTTTGCTCCTTAAATGTAAAATTTCAGCCTGAAGAGTCTGAATTTCTTTATTTTTGCTTGTTCTTAACATATATATTAAGTCTTGATATGATTTAATAACACTCAGAAACCGACATATTGTCACCATTCTAACTGCATTAAATTGAATTACACAAACACTTTCTGTTCAGAATCACTTTTCTGCTCAGAATCACTGTCTTCTTTCTCACTTTCTGATTTTTCCTGTTGTATTAGTTTGCTCCTTAAATGTAAAATTTCAACCTGAAGAGTCTGAATTTCTTTATTTTTGCCTGTTCTTAACATATATATTAAGTCTTGATATGATTTAATAACACTGTTATGATTGTCCTCTTGTACCTTAATTTTTAATGTTAACCTTTCACAGTCCGTTTCTGTTTCATCAAGTCTAGTTTCCAGTTCCTCAAATCTACTTTCAAGAGTTCTCATTTCTTGCATGGACAAACGCCAGAGATGCCCCATTGAACATTCTGTATTTGTTGAAGCCTCCAGGTAACTCTGTTGAGCAACCCGACGTTGTTGGTGACGACTTACGTGAATGCCCATTCGTGGCTCAATACCATGTCTCTTCGAAATTGTGTTAAAGTCTAGATCCGTCCGCTGCCGACCAATTGTTAAGGATTTTAAAAGTAGTACCTGAACTGTGGTCTAATGTAAATGTAGTCGGAACTCCTAGATGTCGTAAGCGGATGATCTGTTCCGATCAATAGGGTTTTCGCTGCCACCAGACCTTTCGGTCAATTAGAAAATCAGAAACTGCACGTGAAATAATCTGTTGCAATTTGTTTGGTGTATTATCTTAGTCAAATTTCCAATGTACCTGCGTTCTGGTAGATTAAAACAAAATGGAGATGTTTAAGGTTACACTGTTTATTTTGATTAACTTTCAGTAAATAATTGAATATTTAGTTTACAACATTACACGTTGCACAAATACACATGTCACAAATACACAATCCAACTGCCACATCCAAACACTTCCCGGGTAGGGATTTGGCTCGACGGCCTTCCCAACCCGCACGTTCCACTATGTAATTCCAATGCAATTTGCTCTATGATAATAATTCTGTCATTAAATTTCGAAGATCACTCAAACTAAATATTAATTTCCTATGTATAAATGTTGTCCGAAAGGGAATGCTTTTAAGTAAATCCAGTTATGCACTCCTCTGCCTTCCTCTCGTGGAAGTCTTGCTTTTATACCTTTTCGCTAATTAGGTACCTTCATTTTTAAGGTTACTGTCACGTGGGTAACCCTAAATTCTAAGGTTACCCTTAATTGGCTTCCGTCGTTTTTAAGGTGTACCTTTAATTCAATTAATGGAAATGTGGACTCAGGAAATAGGAATGTTGCTTACCAACTCGCACAAGACAATACTAGTATGCAATTATACATAATAACATTACATGTACTGGTATGATCACAACCAATGACTGACTCTTGCTATTTACTGAAAATGGTCATCAGAAAAGGCTTACACATTTGCATGGCCTAATCAACTAGTGAGGGGTT
>JBEVXV010001057.1:0-3346 GCA_040505915.1 Sedimenticola sp.
GTTTAATACCCTACCCATGCTTCCCAGAAGCCCAAGGTCAAGGTCAAATGACCTAGAACTTTTTGTTAAAGTTTACGTTAAAGTTTTTTCAAATTGCTATATCTCTATAAGTATAACCACTCGGGATATCAACTTGAAACTTCATATACCGTATATACTCGCCTATAAGACGGTATTTTTTCCTTCATTTTTTCTGTCTGGAAAGGGGGGGTCGTCTTATAAGCGAGAACATAGAAAAAAATCAACAAAAAAAATCCAGATAAAGCGTATTTCAACGATCTCGAAGCAATCAAAGTTACCCCACCCACCACAAAAACGGTTAGAATCGTATTTTCTACTATCTCCGATTAGCGAGGTGTAATTAAATAATTAATCTGGATGAGACCTTTGTAAAGATGTATTTTTTTATGCATTTAACGAGTAATGTACGTAAACTAGGTCTCTGATATAAATTCGACCCAGATATTTCCGGAAGTTGTTAAATTCACGCACCTGTCTCCGCTGACATAGCCAAGTGGTACGCGCGCGCGGTATTTGGTTTACTGAGCTATGACATTTTGACTGTAAACCAGTGTGACTACCGTACAAACAACGGTAGATGACGAAGTTGTGCTTGGTGATTTGCGTGATATAATACACGTAACTCGATCACCTAGTTGGCTCCGTAACAAAATCGGCCCTGCACGACTTCGGAACCTTATAGAAAGTTAATACTGCCACCAAATCGGTACCATTTCTGATTAAGTTACTCGGTAATTTGGTGCGCAATTGTCAGGTCGGCAATACGCCAAAACAACGTCCTGTTGTTTAAAAAACATCGTCTGCTACAAGAACAAAATGTCGAAACGTATTCGCAATTCTTACGACGTGTCGTTCAAATTGAAGGTTATAGACTATGCAGAAACGCATAACAATTGCCAAGCAGAACGACAATTTGGCGTAACAGAGAAAATGGTTCGCGATTGGAGGGCTAAAAAAGCGAAACTGATGAACAGTGGCAAAACTCTGAAAAAAGTTCGTATTGGTGTCAGTCCTTATGAACAGTTGGAAGCGTCTCTCAATGAATGGGTTCTTGAACAGAGACAAAAGGGGCACATCGTTACAAGGTCTACAATTAGACTGCTTGCATTGCAAAAAGCAAAAGACCCCCAATATCAAATTGATGTTGATAAATTCAAAGCCTCCGCTGGTTGGTGCACCAGGTTTATGCGTAGGCATGGATTAGCTATGAGACAGAGGACGCACATAGCCCAAAAGTTGCCGAAAGATCTTGATGATAAATTGGAAAACTTTCACAAATTTGTGATTAATCAACGAAAATCGCACATGTATGATATACCATCCATAGGGAATATGGATGAAACTCCAATGTACTTTGATATGCCAGGTAATTCAACTGTACACATCAAAGGGGACAAAACGGTGGCCGTTCGTACGTCAGGCGCCGAGAAATCGCACTTTACTGTTGTCTTATCTTGTCTAGCGGATGGAACAAAATTGAAGCCGATGGTTATCTTTAAACGCAAAACTATGCCAAAAGAAAAATTACCAGCTGGTGTAGTTGTGGAAGTAAATCCCAAAGGCTGGGTTAATGAAACTGTGTGTAACATTTGGTTGGAAAAGATTTGGGACAAAAGGCCTGGCGCATTGTTAAAAAGGAAGGCGTTGCTGGTATGGGATATGTTCCGTGCCCATTTGGTTGAGTCTGTCAAGAAGACGCTGCAAAGACTGAACACTCATCAAGCCGTAATTCCGGGTGGCACCACCTCAATATTACAGCCATTAGATGTTTGTCTAAATAAGCCATTCAAAGTGAATATGCGCAAGGAATGGCATGCATGGATGATTGAAGGCCCTACAGAACTTACTGCTGCAGGCAATCTGAAGAAGCCTACTATCCCGCTTGTGTGCGGTTGGGTGGTGAAAGCGTGGGATGCAATACCAAGTGACATGGTGGCGCGATCATTCAAAAAATGCGGAATTTCTAACAGCATGGATGGGTCGGAGGACGATCAATTGTACAGCGACCTGATTGCAAATGGCACCAGTGACACTGCCGATGGTGACTCTGATCCAGAGGACACCCCCGATAGCGATGACATATACGATGACGTATTGACAAATGACCAGTTTGTCGAGTTGTTCGGGACATCGGACGATGAGGAGGACTTTGAGGGATTTGGTCCCGATGACATTTAACCTGCCTGCCAAAAAACGCAGATCTGTGTATTTGTATATCCATAGGGATAATTATAAACCACCATTATCGCATCTCTGTATTTTGCTGAGAATTGGTCATATTTTCTAATAAATTAGTTTCATACATTGTCAGCAAAATACAGCAGATGCGATAATGATGTTCTATGCAGAGACGTGTCGATGCAATCGGAACACACTCGACCATATCCTACCAGATATGTGATAGGATATGGTCGAGTGTGTTCCGATTGGTGATGAAGTTTAATTAAATTTAGTGTTTCAAAATAGGAATTAACGTCTTTGTATTTTCCAAATGCCTGTGAATTGTTTATGGACACATGTCACGTGGATAGTGTGGGTATATGCTGGCTATTACCTTTCCAAGTTGGCCGTTTTTGACCGGCATAGTTTCGTTGAGCATTGGCTGTTCTCCCTACAAAACAGCCTCCCTGTCACCTATAGATCGTTGATCACTATCGCCAGTCTAATACAATCATGTGCTGAACGCGTTAAGATCGTGAAGCATGCTACTTTTCAAGTGTGGAGCACTGCAATATCGCGTGGAGCACTGCAATATCGCGTTGAGCACATGTTTGTATTCGACTGGCGATACTGCTCAACGATAGGTGACAATCCGATATGGTCGACACAACGTCGTGCGTCCGTTCGTCAGTACGTTCGTCCAGGATTACATTAAAGTTTTTAAGTTTACATTGTGCAGCCGTCGTAGGGTGCGACATGTTGGCGGTAGCCATCTAGTTTGATCGATTCATCATCATTATAACTTACCTGGAATTATACCGGCTTTACACAATTTAACATATGCCATAGCGCTAAATTTGAAGACAGTTGGAGTGTGATTAATCGTCTACAAGTGTCTTCAAATTCGGCACATATTGCAAATGTAAATATTAGGAAGGTGGTGCACCGAAAAGACAGCGGCAGGTACATAACATAACAGCTGTACCATTCACGAATTATTGTTCACTGATTATCTGTTGCGGTTCACCGCCCACGTAGTAATAACAATAGACAACAATTATCTAACATTTTCCGATATATTCCGAGTCAAACCTGCCGAACTTTACCGGAGAAATCCGGGTGCCGCGAAAAATAAGCGCGGGGATTTCAACAACAACAACAAAAC
>JBEVXV010001058.1:0-5012 GCA_040505915.1 Sedimenticola sp.
TACAAAAGCAACCTGTGAACCACCACCAAAACGGATCAGACTTAACATTTCTGAGAAAACTTCTGACAGGTACAAACATGCTCCAAATAACCATGATAACACCAGTCTTTCAAAAGGCGCACATGCCTTTCAAATGGCTATAACAGAGCAACCTAATCATGTTTGCTGTTCCTGTTCTAAGTTATTTTACAAGTCTACAGTATCGCTGCGTGATATTTTACCCTCTTGGGTTTCAATTCTTGGCCCAATCATTAGTGAGACTACTGGTAAGATTACTTTGTGCAATAGCTGCTTTGCCAGTTTGAAGAAAAATAAAATGCCCCCGCTTTGCATGCTGAACAATTTGATGACTGTGCCAATTCCTGAGCAGTTGCAATGTCTGAATGTTGCAGAAAAGAAAATAATATCTTTGGCTCATGCTTACATGAAAGTAGTAATACTGCCATATGGACAAAAAGCAATGAATGGCCAAGTCATAAATTTTCCATATGATGTACAAGATCAAGTGAAGGTGTTCAAGCATCAGGGTTTAGTCATAGTGCAGGTCGAAGGGAATAAAGGCGATATACCGAAAGAATACAAGGTTGATACCAAGAAAGTAACAGATGCACTGAACTGGCTAAAATCAAATAATCACCTCTACCAACATGTCAGTATTCCAGTATTTGACAAAGATGTTTCAGTCCCACCTACGATTACTATTAATAGTAACTGTCAAGAACATGATGTTACTGACAATAGCAATTTTACACCTAATATGACTGAATGCTCAGTGGTCTGTAAAGATCCAGTGATGCCAAAAATTGACTATAGTAAATTTGTTTCAGAAAACATCCCAGTTTATAACATTCCAAAAATTACCAAACCACCGCTTAATATGTTTCAAGATGAATTCCTTGAACAAATGGCCTTCCCTGCACTATTTCCAAACGGCATGCATGGTCTGAGGGCCAGAAGAATACATAAATTATCCCCTTTACAATATTTTCAATCAAGACTGATGTCATCAGATCCAAGGTGGCACAAAGACATGTCCTACCTGTTCTGGGCCACAAACCTCACTGAAAAAGAAAAAATGTCCAGTGGTATTTCTATAGCACAGCGAATTAGACGTTCAAAAACAAAGGCTAGAGATGTGGCTCTTACACTAGGACAGGTCCGTGCCAATTTTCAAAACAATCCTGACTATCCTGAACACTTTTATGGGTTCATGAAGGGCATACGTGGCTCCATTGCATATTGGAATGCAGCACAACTGGACCTGTTGGCACTAATTAATGCCAGGGGACCAATGACTTGGTTCATCACTCTTAGTGCAAACGACATGAATTGGGATGACCTGATGACGGTTTTATGCAAACATGCTGGTTTACCAGATAGCGTAGATATGATTAGGAAAATGAACAAAAAACAAAAAACTGATCTCATGATTTCCAACCCTGTCATGACAGCAAGGCATTTCTGTCGCCGCGTTCATCACCTAATCCACACATACATTCTTTCTGATGACATGCCATTAGGTAAAATTGTTGATTACTTCTGGCGAATTGAATTTCAAATGAGAGGCTCTCCACATCTGCACTCTGTTTGGTGGGTCGAAGATGCCCCTGACCTCGATACTGTTGAAGGAAGGCGATTGGCACCAGATTTCATTGACAGGTATATCACAACAGAAATTCCTACTGATACTCTTATGGCAAAGCGTGTCCAAGCACTGCAGGTTCACAATCATACACATACTTGCAGAAAGTACCAAGGTTCAGATTCCTGCAGGTTTGGCTTTCCACATGAACTTTCTGAACATACTAAGATGAAATCTGGTGATCTTCTTCAAAGTAGTGCTCGCTCCTATGTTTTGAAGCGTCCTCCAGGAAGCGAACACATAAATGCGTATAATAAGGATATTCTTCGCGTATGGAATGCTAACATGGACATACAGCTTGTCGGGTGTGCGACTGGAACTGCAAAGTATGTCTGCTCTTACATTTGTAAGAGAGAAAGTGACCAGGTGCATCATTCCATACGTGAAGCTGTATCACGACTACCTGCAAATTCATCATCGCACAAACAGTTGTCAACAGTTGGAAATGTGTTTTTAACACACAGATTGTTGAGCACACAGGAGGCTGCTTTTAAAATGTGTGGACTTCATCTGCGTGGTTCATCTAGAAAAGTTCAGTTTCTGAACACTCGCCCAGAAAGTGAAAGAAGTCGATTGTTGCTTCCTAAAGCGAAGATGGACAACCTTGAGGATGACTGTCAGCAGATATTTTGCTCTAATGTCATTGACCGTTACTCACATCGTCCACAGCAACTTGAAACAATGACACTGTTCACATTCTGCCAATGGTATGATGACTGCAAGCCATGCAAGAACAGCATTCAGCTTCAGAAAAACACAGGATTCATTCGTAAGCGCAATGCTGAAAAGATTTTAAGAACACCTCGTCTCACCATCGAAAAGGATGGTGATCAGTACTATTTTTCTACTTTGCTACTGTATTTACCATGGAGGAGTGAAAGTGAGTTACTTGCTGGTTGTGGGTCGGCAGAGGAAGCCTTTCACAACAAACATAAGCTTCTTCACATGCCCACTTCTCACAAACATGCAGAAGAGATATTCAGAGCTGTTAAACAAATACAGGCGCTACAGGACTCTGTACTCAACAATTACATTGCACCTGTAGTAGCTCCAAACATTGAGGCTCTGGATAATGACATTCCTGATTCACAGAACCAAATTCATGATGACCCTGCTGCTGTCAACTTAGTCACTTCTTCGGATACATGTGATGCAGACATGGAACAGTTAATACTATCTGGTATTGAAGATGACATTGAACTTAACACCCTTACCTTTACCAGAATGACAGATGATGACTACCATGCAAATATTACCACACTCAATGATGGACAGCGAAATGTATTTGATGCAGTCAAGGATTATTATGTACAACTACATCGGTTTCATACCAGGCAAGCACTTGACAAGCCCGATCAATTACGCCTTTTCGTCAGCGGCCCAGGAGGTACTGGGAAGTCTCATGTTATCAAATTACTCCGCGAACTTATCACACGATCTTCCCTACAGTCACTGACAAAGGAATCTCCTGCTGTTATGCTGATGGCACCTACTGGAGTTGCAGCGTTCAACATTCAAGGTTTGACAGTTCACCGTGCATTGAACTTGCCAGTACAGCATGGCACTAACAATACATTCAAACCTCTAAATGGAGAAAGATTGGCCATATTGAGACGACAGTGGAAGAATACATCAGCAATCATCATTGATGAAATCAGTATGATTTCATATGACATGCTCCTTTTCATTCACCGGAGACTTAATGAAATAATGGATTGTGATGGTTCCATTTTCTTTGGTGGCTTGAATGTAATAGCACTGGGAGATCTGTACCAACTTCCTCCAGTACCACCAGGACGCTTTTTGTTTGGAGGAAATTCACACAGTATCCATCTATGGAATGATCTCTTTCACATGATTGAGCTGACCGAGAATATGCGTCAAAAAAATGATACCACTTTTTCGCAAACTCTATTACGTGTTCGGACTGGAGAGCAAACAGATGGTGATGTTGAACTATTGAATACCCGTGTTACTGATGGAGTATCCCCAATAGACTGTACGAAAGCGCCATTTCTTGATGCTCTACGTCTGTTTCCAAAAATCAAAAGCTGTGACACCTACAACAACTCACGATTACATGAATTGGCTACTACATCGGTCTCTTACACCATTAAAGCCAAACATTCAATTGTTGAGTTTAGCAGAAAAAAATACAGATATACTGATAACCACACAGTTGTTCCTCCTAAACTTATACCAAGTGATGACAGAGAATGTGCTGGCTTGGCTGCGGAACTTTGTTTATGTGAAGGAGCTGTCATAATGTTACGGCGCAACATTAATACAGCAGATGGGTTAGTGAATGGTGCCCGTGGTATTGTAACAGGTTTTGTCTGGCAAGATAACAAGACCCCTGCTCACACTCATAATGTTTGGCCACAGGCAATACTTATAGATTTCTTCAATGAACAAGTGGGTCGAATCACGAAAGCTGAGACAGGAAATATAAATTCAGTGCCTATTGAACCGCTGTCTGCTGAATTTTATGGCAATGCTGGATCTGTACTTGCAAGAACACAGTTTCCGATATCATTATCTTGGGCAGCAACAATACACAAAGTACAGGGTCTAACTCTGGATCATGCTGTCATTGACATAGGTACTGATGTGTTCAGTCCAGGAATGACATATGTGGCTCTTAGTAGAGTCAAAACTCTCACTGGATTGGCATTAATTCATTTTGACCCAGACCATATACGATGTAGTCCATTAGTTGTCAAAGAAATGGACCGTTTACGAGCATCAATGTTAGCCATGGAGGAATGATATCTTTCTGCGATGATGAGTAATGATAAGTTGTTCCTTCACTTCTTGCTGATCAAGTATGGCATGCCTTTCACAATTATATAAGCGTTTCATGGTGATAATGAACAGTCTTGGATAAATTGCTACGCAATGTATTCTATTATACTTATAATTCTTTTTCTGTGAATCAGCTACTTTCATGTTTCAGTGTGTCAGCCAAAGAAAGAGAGGGCACATTTGATATATGGGAATGTGTCATGTAAGAGAATGACTTTGACCTTGGGGTTGAGCAGGGGTGGGGCATCTTGTGCTGAATGAAGCAGAATGATAAGAAGACATGCGCAAAATATGGAACGATTGCATAAAGGAAAACAGAAGTTAGAGCAGACAGGAGAAACTTGGTCGCAACTATTGAATCAGAGATATAAGTGAACGACCTTGACCTTGAGGTTGACCGGGGTGGAGCATCTTGTGTAGAATGAAGCAGGATGATGATAAGAAGACATGAATATGGAAATATTCCATAAAGGGAAACAGAAGTTAGAGCAGACAGGAGAAACTTGGTCGCAACTATTGAATCAGAGATATAAGTGAACGACCTTGACCTTGAGGTTGACCGGGG
>JBEVXV010001059.1:0-3291 GCA_040505915.1 Sedimenticola sp.
CGGTCAACCTCAGTTCCATCAATCCGATACCGGCAAGCACGGCGACCTGCCGGCGGATGCTTTCATCCGCTCTTTTCACCATCTCCAGCATATTTTTTATGTGGGCCATGGCGAAAATAGGTTTTTTGCTCTGTTCGAGAACCGCCAGCAGAAAGGTCTCCCGCCACCAGACGGGATCGATGCACACTTCTTGACTCAGAGCATCATCACTGCGCGAGGTGAGCCAGCCCTTGGCCAGGGCATCTGTATCTGTGGGTGCTCCACCGGTCTGCCACCCCTCACGGAAAAACCATTTGATCTCGGGATAGTCGCCCTGGTCGTTGCGCATGGCCATGGCGACATTGAACTCCTCCTCGGTACCGGACTCATACTCCCCTGTCGGTTGACCAAAACGTTGTCCCAGCAGCCCAATGACCAGGGCAAGGGAGGTGCGGTGTTTTTTTAGTGTCTGCTTGGTAATCAGATCCTGAGGTCGACCAACACCGATGGTGGAGTGGTTTTCCCAATCGATAAGGTCAAATTGAATGCCACGGAGTTTCGCATTACCCCGGTTATAGCTATCAAAATAGTCACGGACCGCCTGACGCTCCTCCTGCATATCACCAGGAGATGCAAGAAATACGTAATAGATCCCGGTGCTACTGCCTTCAAGTTTCTGCGATATTCAGAATTTTCCTTATATCCATATGGGTGCGAGTAAGTGATGCGATAGCGGATAGAGATCGGTATCGCAATCTCCATGCTGACAAATAGCAGGCCTGTATCGTGAGTTGGCCACCTCTTAATCTCCAAGTATCACTCGGGGTCGGAGTCGATTGCGACGAAGATGGTGGAATTTTCTACCCTCTCAACGCAATCGACTCCGACCCCTGGATATAACGACCCCTGATTATAAGGGTGTAGACTCAGCGTATAATAACCGACCTCAAGTCATAGAGGCTCCTATGCACGATATGACAATGGGCACAGGCAATCACCGCCGCGGCACCTAAATTCTTACCCACCACTTTATTATCTTCCGCTTGTATGCTCTGCTTCAGGGCCTCTAAAATAGCCATGCTCTTTTTACCTAGAAAACGCTCTCGTGGCTCATCCTCTTTATGGCATGACTTGCACGTTTGACCCAGATGTTTAAGCCCTACTTCCAATTGATCAACACTTTTCATAGCCAGTGGAAAACGGCCATCTTCACTAGCGATTTTCACCCGATTGATCAACCTTGCGAGTCTGGTCATCGCTTCGGGATAGTCTCTCTCTGCCATACCGGGCTCACCCGTTACCTTGATTTTGCTGAAGTCAGGCGTCCGATAGAGTGCCGCAGTAACCGCTCGATAATCACGGTGACAGGAGCGGCAACTACGAGCCAACTCTTTTAGCGCCTTACCGGCAGCTGCAAAATCACCCGCCTTAACACCTTGCTCAAGCTGCTCTGCCCAGTCAAGGGAAAGCTCCTCCCGCCACTCAGGCACCATCTCATCTATCTTCCGGTAGTGCTTCAGCAGACGCTCCGACCACTTCGCGACCAGGGCTTGATCACCCAACGCCAGGTATTCGGATACCGCCTGCATCTCCCGGCGCAACTTGAACATATTATGCAACCACACCTGTCTTTTGTTTGCAGGTTTATACCACTGCTCCAGTGAATCGGGAGGCAGTTTTATAACCGTCTCTTTTTCTGCCAACAGCGTACCGGTAAAAAACAGTAACAGGGGGAGTAGCAGTAAACGAACCCATTGACTCATAATCTGATCACCTCTCAAAATTGCAGATCCAACATCACTGCTGTCCCGTTAACTCCCTCTCCCCTTTGGGGAGAGGGTTGGGGTGAGGGGGATCTATAGATAAGTCGTTGATTTAATTCACCCTCACCCTGGCCCTCTCCCTCATAGGGAGAGGGAATGTTCTATTGCAGTATGTCATGTTGCTGTTGATATATGCGCCCTAAAAAACACCTCCACACAAGGAGTTACTGCAACATACTACAAAGTTAACGAGACAGCAGTGATTCAACATAGCAGTTTATTCTTTTAACACCAAAGATATTGGTGCCCATATTAAGGAACCACTGAACAGGTCTGGCCAACTGCCTCGCACTTGGCAACAGAGTAACCACCCTATAAATCACAATGGAATTATCCTATTGTGCCGATAGATGTTTCCGATAAAATAGCGCACCAGTCACCACCGGACAATCCACGGAGCGTCATATCTACCCAAAAATCAGATACTGGCTGCTAGCCATCAGGCCTAAGACGCTAAGTCTCTCTATTGCACCGGTACTCACGGGAACCTCTCTCGCCTGGGCTGAGCATCACCTATTGACGTGGCAACCAGCGCTGGCGGCTTTGAGTGCTGCGCTCCTAATCCAGATCGCCACCAACCTCCATAACGATGCCGTAGATTTCGAACGGGGCGCCGACACAGCAGACCGCCTGGGACCGGAACGCGCCACCGCCCAGGGGTGGCTCAGTGCTAAAGAGGTGAAATATGCTGCCTACGGCTGTTTTGGCCTCGTTTTTCTTATTGGAATTTACCTCGCAGCGGTCGGTGGCTGGCCTATTATCGTTATCGGCCTATTGTCCCTGTTGGCGGGCTATAGCTACACCGGCGGCCCCCGCCCCATCGCCTACAGCAGCAGTGGCGAGCTATTCGTCTTTCTCTTTTTTGGCCTCGCTGCCGTTACCGGCAGCTACTACATTCAGACCCTTTCGCTCTCGCTCAACGCCTTCCTGAGTGCTTGCGCCATCGGTTCCCTGGCTACTGCGGTGCTGTTGGTCAATAACTACCGCGATCTTGATACTGATATTCAGGCCAACAAGCTGACCCTGGTCAGTCATCTTGGTCGTTGCGGCTCCCAGCGGCTCTATATGCTGCTGTTGATTGCCCCCTTCGCCCTCCCCTTCACTTTGCTGCACCTCTCAAATGGCACACTGTTGGCGTTGGCAACTCTGCCCCTTGCACTCTGGTTACTGCGGCGCTTTAACAGTGAACAGCCCGGCCCAGGCTTTAACCTGCTGCTGGCGGCAACAGCACAACTGCAACTCCTCTTTGCGCTGCTGCTCTCTGCGGGCCTGGTGTTGTAAACTCAAAACAGCCTCCCACCACTCAGTCCCCTCAGGAGTATTTGACCCATATCAAACCTTTTTGCACTCATCTAGTTTTTAATCCACTTGCCAATTTTGCACCGCAGAGGAGTCACTCCAATGGCCCAGGCCTTTACAAAAACGATGGCGCGTAACATCTTTTATGGTGGAACCGCATTTTTCTTCTTACTTTTTCTCGCCCTGACAT
>JBEVXV010001060.1:0-12114 GCA_040505915.1 Sedimenticola sp.
CCTTTTCCACGACTGGTTGGGATTGGTAGAACGAATTCGCCGTGGACTCAAGCCTGTCATAGTGCCATGTGCTGGCGATCAGTATTACGTTTGTAGCTAGATATGGCCTTTGCGGCTGTAATCTCCAAGCTCATCACATGCGCCTATCGGTCCGTCTTCCTTATCAAGAGAATCAATAGGGGGCGTGCCACGGTTTTGTGATGATGTTTCACTGTTGTTGCGGTGTTTAAGTGGATGCGTCTATAGCTTTTATCAGACCCGGAAAGCAAGCAACCACTTACGAATTAACGTAAGTGGTTGTTTTTATTGGTGGGCCCACGAGGACTCGAACCTCGGACCAATGGATTATGAGTCCACTGCTCTAACCAACTGAGCTATAGGCCCTGAAATTGTGGTGATCTGTTATGAATCACCATC
The DNA here is from genome assembly GCA_040505915.1 of Sedimenticola sp. Classification (GTDB taxonomy): domain Bacteria; phylum Pseudomonadota; class Gammaproteobacteria; order Chromatiales; family Chromatiaceae; genus Vondammii. The sequence continues at coordinate 418 of JBEVXV010001060.1, forward strand.
CAGGAAGCTACGCATTTTCTCTGATCGGGAGGGATGGCGCAACTTTCTTAGGGCTTTGGCTTCGATTTGACGAATACGCTCGCGGGTAACGTCGAACTGTTTGCCGACCTCTTCGAGGGTGTGGTCGGTATTCATGTCGATGCCGAAGCGCATGCGTAGCACTTTCGCTTCACGGGAAGTGAGGCCAGAGAGCATCTGCTGTGTTGCTTCGCCCAGTCCTTCAGCGGTAGCTGATTCCATAGGGGAGACGACGCCAGCATCTTCGATGAAGTCACCCAGGTGGGAGTCTTCATCGTCGCCGATGGGGGTCTCCATAGAGATTGGCTCTTTGGCGATCTTAAGTACCTTGCGCACCTTGTCTTCCGGCATGTCCATGCGCTCGGCCAGCTCTTCCGGTGTCGCTTCGCGGCCCATCTCCTGAACCATTTGGCGGGAGATGCGGTTAAGCTTGTTGATCGTCTCTATCATGTGTACCGGGATACGGATGGTACGTGCCTGGTCGGCGATGGAGCGGGTGATCGCCTGGCGAATCCACCAGGTAGCGTAGGTGGAGAATTTGTAGCCGCGACGGTATTCGAATTTGTCTACCGCCTTCATCAGGCCGATGTTGCCTTCCTGGATCAGGTCGAGGAACTGCAGGCCTCGGTTGGTGTACTTTTTGGCGATTGAGATTACCAGTCGAAGGTTGGCTTCGACCATCTCTTTCTTTGCCCGGCGCGCCTTGGCTTCGCCGATAGACATCTTACGGTTGATCTCTTTGATGTCGCTGATGTGAAGCTGGGTTTTTGACTCCAGCTCCAACAGGCGTTTCTGGCAGCGTACAACATCGCTGGAGAAGTCGCTCAGTGCATCAGAGTAGCCCTTGCCTGCCTTGATCTGTCTTTCGATCCAGCCCGTGTCAGTTTCGCTGTCGGGAAAGGAGGTGATGAACTCCTTACGCGGCATGCGGGCCTGGGTGATGCAGAGATCCATAATGCCTCGTTCCTGGGCGCGGATGAAAGCTATTGAGGCGCGCAGGTTGGTGTTGATGGCGATGATCAGGGCGGGAATGTAGCGGAACTCCATAAATGCCTGGGTCAGTTTCTCCTGAGCTTTCTGAGTCTTGCTATCTTCACGGCCGTGCTTCTCAAGGGCCTTGATCATCGCTTTGTATCTTTTGTCGATGTCGGCTGCTTTCTCTGCAACCTCTTCGGGATCTGGGCCGGTATCTACCTCTACCTCGTCATCGTCATCTTTACTCTTCTGGGGTGGGGGTACGGGTATATCAACTACTGGATGGGCGAAGCCGGCGATAACATCAGAGATACGTATCTCTTCGCGCTTTAGCTTGGCAAACTTCTCCAGGATATGGGCGATGGTGTCGGGGAAGGTGGAGAGGGCCATTAGTACCTGGGCCTGCCCCTCTTCGATGCGTTTGGCAATTTTAAGCTCACCTTCGCGGGTGAGTAGTTCTACGGTGCCCATCTCACGCATGTACATGCGTACCGGGTCGGTAGTGCGGCCAAACTCACTGTCGACAGTGGCGAGCGCCGCAGCGGCGGCTTCGGCGGCATCATCGTCAGTGCTGACGGCGGTATCGCTCATCGCCTGATCATCGGCGTCCGGCGCATGTTCGTGCACCTGGATGCCCATATCATTGATCATTCGAATGATGTCTTCGATCTGTTCCGGTTCAACAATGCTGTCGGGAAGGTGATCATTGACTTCCGCGTAGGTAAGGTATCCTTGTTCCTTGCCTTTTGCGATCAGTTGTTTGAGTTGGGATTGTTGCTGTTCCTGATCCATGTCTTGTCTTTTATAGGTAAGCGGAGCCGCACGAAGGTGAACGGACAACTATAGCATATTTTTGCGTTATTATGCCAGTTAGATGCTAGTTTTCAGACTGCTTCACGCTTTTTGTGGAAAGAAGTTGAGTCAACTGTTGCCGTTCACTTTCTGAGGCCTCTCCTGCGCTTATTTTTGCAAGTAGCCTCGTGGTCTCCTGTTCGCGCTGCTGCTCGTTTAAACGTTGCAAAGCGCCTCTAAATTCATCTTCCAACCCTTCATCAGGGAGTGGAAGCTCGTCAGCTAAGCGCCATAGCTTTTCCAAGTGTATAAATTCAGGCGCTCCGCGCCAGCGCTCGATAATCTGGTATGGCTTAAGGTTAGGCTGGTTTCGCAGTAAATCAAGCAGCTGATGCAATAAATCCATACCCGGTACCTGTGATTGCAGGCATGCCAGTGGTAGTTGTTCAAGAGTGGCAAGATCGGAACGTCGCAGAAGTAGGGCGATGGCCAGGCGTGCCGGTGTCACTGTTTGGCGTGCGCCCTTCTGACGGCGCTTGCTGGGGCGTGCTGGCTGTCGGTTGCTTAGTGGCTTGATGACGAGCTTGTCGGCGTTGACGCCTACCAGTTCGCCAAGACGGCTGCGCATCATCTCGCCAAGTAGTCCGCCGGGCAGTTTTGCCAGCAGTGGCTTGGCCAGCTCTGCCAGGCGTGCTCTGCCCGCCAGAGAGCTCATATCCACCTGCTCCTTTAGTTTGTCGAAGAGGAAATCTGATAGGGGGCTGGCTTGGGCTATCCGCTGTTGAAAACGTTCTGCCCCTTCACGGCGGATCATGCTGTCGGGATCCTCGCCATCGGGAAGAAAGAGAAAGCGTGCTTCACGTCCATCACGCATGTGGGGTAGGGCAGTCTCTAGTGCCTTCCAGCCGGCATCCCTGCCTGCACGATCACCATCAAAACAGAAGATTACTTCTGATGTCGTTCGGTAGAGGTGATTCAGGTGATCAGCCGTGGTGGCGGTGCCGAGTGTGGCGACTGTGAAGCGGATGCCGAACTGGGCCAGGGCGACTACGTCCATATAGCCCTCTACTACCATTAGCCGCTCTATTTTGCGTAGTGCTTTGCGCGCCTCGTAGAGGCCGTAGAGCGCTTTGCTTTTATGAAAAAGAGGGGTCTCTGGTGAGTTGAGGTACTTCGGTTTGCCGTCACCAAGAATACGGCCACCAAAGGCGATGGTCTGTCCCCGGTGGTTGCGGATGGGGAACATGATGCGCTCACGAAAACGGTCATACTGCTTGCCGCTCTCAGATTTGGAGAGCATGCCGGTGGTCTCTAGTCGCGATAGGTTTTTGTTGCCGAGATGGTCCAGCAGGTTGCTCCACCCTGGAGGCGCGTAGCCGATGCCGAATTCAGCGGCAATCGCGCCACTGAGTCCGCGCTGCTTAAGGTAGTCAACGGCTGCGGCTGCTTGGCTGTGGTGGCGCAGTTGTTGTTGATAGAAGAGGGCCGACTGCTCCAGTGTTTCGTAGAGGGGACGAAAGTCGGGGCCGCTGCTCTGACCGTTCTCTTCTCTTGGAACATCCACCCCCTCGCGGGCGGCCAGCTCTTCAATGACATCGACAAAGCCGAGGTTGTCGTACTCCATGAGAAAGCCGACGGCGTTGCCGTGGGCGCCACAGCCGAAGCAGTAGTAGAACTGCTTCTCACGGCTGACGCTGAAGGAGGGTGTTTTCTCGTCGTGAAAGGGGCAGCAAGCCTGATAATCCTTGCCGGCTTTTTTTAGTGGGACGCGGCCGTTGATGAGGTCGACGATATCGACCCGGTTCAACAGTTCATCAATAAAGTGGTGAGGAATTTTTCCGCTCATAGTGCGCTAGAGTTTAACTGCTCGTCGGCGTGGTGTAACGCATTAGGGGCCTGACCGAGAATAGGACACCTACTGCGGAAAGTCCATTTCGGCCTTTTTTCCCGCTCATTTTCGTTGAATAAGAGTAACTATTTGCCTCAAATGACCGGGAAAAATGATTCAAAATGGACTTCCCTCGCTACGGTGCCTATTCTCGGACAGGCTCCTGGCTGTAGGTGATGCTAGGAGTCTGCCTGATAAATGGGATTGTAATGAGTAAATGCCATTTTGAGTACGCTTTTTTTGATCACAATGGGGCGTAGAAATGAAAAAAGCTCCGGAGCCTGAGCCACCGGAGCTTTTTTCAAGCGTTTGTAGATTAGCTGCTGAGTTGCTGCTTGATCAGTGCGCTGATGGCCCCCATGTCAGCGCGGCCCTGCATCTTCGGCTTCAGCTGTCCCATTACCTTACCCATGTCACGCATGGATTCGGCACCCGTTGAGCTGACTGCCTCGCTGATCATAGAGGATATCTCCTCCTCACTCAGCGCCTCGGGCATGTAGGTTTGCAAGACCTTGATCTCGTAAGCCTCCTGCTCAGCCAGATCATCCCGTCCCGCTTGCTCAAACTGGTTGATGGAGTCGCGACGCTGTTTCACCATCTTGTCAAGCACGACCAGAATCTGCTCGTCATCGAGTTCGATTCTTTCGTCTACTTCACGCTGTTTGATAGCGGCAAGCAGCAGGCGAATAGTGCCAAGGCGGCGTTTCTCACCCCCTTTCATTGCTGCCTTCATGTCACCCTGTACAGTGGCTTTCAGCATGGTATTTTCATCCGGCCCGGTAGGTGGAGGTTTGTTAGTATTGACGTTCCCAGCGACGGCTCTCGCGGGAGATCTTTTTCATGTGACGCTTAACGGCGGCAGCAGCTTTGCGCTTACGCTCGGTAGTCGGCTTTTCATAAAACTCACGGCGACGCACTTCGGCAAGGATGCCAGCTTTTTCACAACCGCGTTTGAAGCGACGCATGGCAACTTCGAAGGGCTCATTTTCTTTTACACGTACGTTAGGCATTTGCTATCTCAATAATCGTTTAAATCAGGCTACTGGGAGCGTAAGAGCGCGAATTCTACTCTCGCACCGGGAATTTTGCAAAAAGTATTTGCTCGCTGTGTCAGGCGCGGCGGCTCCAGCGGAGTGCTATTATAGTCGTTATAGTCGATTGTTATCTACTGGGTTGGTTGTTCAGAGGGGTTAGGCAGAGATATGCGGGTACTGGGGATTGAAACCTCATGCGATGAGACCGGTGTGGCGGTATTTGAGAGTGAGGGTGGGTTATTGGGGCATCTGGTTCATAGTCAGACCGATGTTCATGCCGAGTATGGCGGGGTGGTGCCTGAGCTCGCTTCCAGAGATCATGTGCGTAAAACGCTGCCGCTGATTCATGGTGTACTGGTGCAGGCTGGCCTGAAGAAGAGTGATATCGATGGCGTCGCTTATACCTGCGGCCCCGGTTTGGTCGGGGCGCTGCTGGTGGGCGCTGCGATTGGTCGGAGTATGGCCTGGGCCTGGGGTGTGCCTGCCCTTGGGGTTCACCATATGGAGGGGCACCTGCTGGCACCGATGCTGGAAGAGAATGGGCCTGACTTTCCGTTTGTAGCCCTACTGGTCTCTGGTGGCCATACCCAACTGGTGGAGGTGAAAGGAGTGGGTCAATACCGGTTACTGGGTGAGTCCCTTGATGACGCCGCCGGTGAAGCCTTCGATAAAACGGCGAAAATGCTCGGTCTGCCCTATCCCGGCGGACCGGAGCTAGCTCGTCTGGCCGAAGAGGGTGATCCGGGGCGCTACCGTTTTCCTCGGCCAATGACCGACCGTCCGGGCCTCGATTTTAGCTTTAGTGGCCTCAAAACCTTTGCTCTCAATACCATGCAGAAGGAGTTGAGCAAGTCGCTAGATGATGTCGTGAGAGAGCAGACCCGTGCCGACATTGCCCGCGCCTTTGAGGATGCAGTGGTCGATACCCTGATGATCAAGTGCCGTCGAGCGGTACAGGCGAGTGATGCCAAGACGCTGGTCTTGGCCGGTGGTGTCAGTGCCAACCGTCGTCTACGGGAGAGAATTCAGGTGATGATGGAGAAGGAGGGCGGGCGGGCCTACTACCCCCGTCCTGAGTTCTGTACCGATAACGGAGCCATGATCGCCTACGCTGGTTGGCAGCGCCTAAGTGTCGGACAGCAGGAGCCGCTACGTTTTGGTGCCAGGCCGCGCTGGCCGATGGATGAGTTGCCGGCTATTTAGAGTTGGGCTTCCCTGTTTCCATGGGAGTCAGTCGAACACACCTCTAATGTAGAAGTGCTTTCCCGAAGCACGATGGGCATTCAATCGCGCTTTGAGAAAGCGCTCCTACAGGGGAGATGATTACTGTGTAGGGGTAAGAGAATGCCTTTTCATGCAGCAACAAAAAAGGGTGTGGGACCAAGTCCCCCACCCTTCTCTGTACTACGAAAAGGTCAGATTAACTGGCCAGTTTCTCCTGAATAGTGGCTACCACTGCGTCACTTGAAGTGGCGTTTACATCTATCAGCATCTCCTCGCCCTCGTAGAAGCCGACCAGCGGAGCGGTCTGCTCATTGAATACGTCCAGACGCTTGGAGATCGCCTCTTCGGTTTCGTCATCACGCTGTACCACGGCACCGCCGCAGGAGTCACACTTGCCCTCTTCCTTGGGTGGGTTGGATTTAACGTTGTAGATGGCGCCACAATCCACGCAGGTACGGCGGGTGGTCAGGCGGTCGAGGATCACCTCGCGGGGTACGTTCAGGTTGACAGCGCCGTCCAGTTCGATACCCAGCTTGACCAGCAGCACTTTCAGCGCTTCGGCCTGAGGGATGGTGCGGGGGAAGCCATCAAGCAGGAAGCCAGCCTTGCAGTCATCTTCCAGCAGGCGCTCACCCATGATGCCCATAATTAGATCATCAGAAACCAGTTCACCGGCCGTCATGGCGGCTTTAGCCTTCATGCCGAGTTCGGTGCCGGCCTTCACTGCGGCGCGCAGGATGTCGCCGGTGGAGATCTGAACCGAGCCGTCGATGGCGGTCAGCAGTTTGGCAACGGTACCTTTGCCTGCGCCGGGGGCGCCAAGAAGGATCAAACGCATGGTGATAGCTCCTAAATCTATTTAAGTGGTACCTGAAACCATCCATTCTTGGAGTTCTGGATTCAGGTGATATTTGAATTCGTTAACCGGCGAATAGTGCCACACTATAGTAAGGCAGGGCCAGCTGAGGCTCTGTATGGGTGGATTGAGACGGCTTATTGCTCTTCCGGTCCCTGCTCTTTACTAATCTTCCCTTCGGCGCCGGAAATTAGATTGCGAATATTACTACGGTGACGCCAGATCAGTAGCAGGCTCATAGCGATCTGCATGACCAGTAGTTCGCCGGAGTGACCGGAAAAGTGCCAGACGATCAACGGAGCCAGTGCCATTGCCACCAAGGCTGCCAGGGAGGAGATATTGAGCCCCTTGGCGATAATCAGCCAGATAAGGGCGATGCTGCCGCCGATCTCCCAGCCGAGGCCAAACTGGGTGCCGAGGGCAGTGGCCACCCCCTTCCCCCCCTTGAAACCGAAGAACAACGGATAGAGATGACCGAGGAAAGCGGCCATGGCCACCATAGCCAATATCAGGTCGTCGGCCCCCATCAGCTTAGCAGCCAGTACGGGAATCAGCCCCTTAATGATGTCACCTGCAAGCGTGATGGCGGCAGCTCGCTTTCCGCCGATCCGCAGTACATTAGTGGCGCCGGGGTTATTGGAGCCTAGGCTACGGGGATCGGGCAGTCTCATCAGTTTGCATACAATAATGGCACTGGAGAGGGAGCCGAGAAGGTAGGAGGCGATGATCAGGAGTGGTTCGGTCATTGGAATGAGGTCTGTTGTCTGTTGGATGTGTATAGGAGCCTGTCCAAGAATAGGGGTCGTAGCGAGGGATCACCGCAGTAGGCTCTCTATTCTCGGACAGGCTCCTGGGTATTTTCCCGCCAGAGGAGGGTTCCGGTCAAGGTGGCTTGTTAATTTTCGGGACTGCTTTACCATATTATTCCCCTATTCTTTGGAGCCTGGAAACCCTAATTATGGATATTGTTTTTTTGCGAGGTCTGCGCGTTGATACCGTTATTGGTATCTACGATTGGGAGCGTGAGATCAGACAGCCCGTTGTTCTGGATCTGGAGATGAGCACCGATGTGCGGCGTGCTGCCGCCACAGAGAGCATCGATGATGCGGTGAACTATAAAGCGGTATCAAAACGGCTGATCGAATTTATTGAAGCGAGTGAGTTCCAGCTAGTGGAGACCCTGGCGGAGCGCTGTGCAGAGATTGTTCGGGAGGAGTTTTCTGTCAAATGGGTACGCCTCACCCTAAACAAGATAGGTGCGGTGAGCGCGGCCCGTGATGTGGGCGTGATTATCGAGCGCGGTGAGGCTGGCTGAATGTTTCGGATTTGGCTCAGTATTGGCAGTAACGTCGAGCGGGAGCGAAATATACGAGGCGCGCTGCAGGTTCTACAGGAGCGATTTGGTGAATTGATCCTGTCAAAAGTCTATGAGAGCGAAGCCGTGGGCTTTGACGGCGAGCCCTTCTACAACCTAGTGGTAGGGCTGAAAACTCGACTCTCTGCTGGTGAGTTAATGACAGCACTCCGCCGCATAGAAGCGGCTCATGGCCGCCAGCGGGGTGATGAGCGCTTTGCCCCGAGAACGCTGGATATCGATATTCTCACCTACGGCGACCGAGTGATGAATTATCAAGGGCAGGAGCTGCCCCGAGATGAGATTACCCGCTACGCCTTTGTTCTTCTGCCGCTGTCCGAAGTGGCAGGTAACGAGATACACCCCCTTACAGGCATGAGTTATAGCCAGCTATGGGACGAGTTTGACACCACCGACCAGTCGCTCTGGCCAGTGAATTTTGAGCTATAAGGAGCTAAAAGGGGAGTTATAACCCCCTGTGTCAGGAGCTGTAAGGCAGGGGTCAGTGCCGTTTAATTAACTCACCTTTTACATCCACGCAATTACCAATAAAAACTAAAGGGCTCTGACCTTTATAGCTAAACAGGTCTCATTGATGCGCTTGTATGAGCCATATTAATTATCTGCATGATAAGATAGTGCGAATCCTTTACTACACATGATCCAATGCTTGTTTGTATTAGAATACTTTCTGCCGGTTAACCTTTCATAGGTAACTTTAACTTCAACAACTGATTTATACTTCCATGTGTTTGGCTTTTCATCAGCTGTGAAATAGCCAAATGAATTTGTCATTTCCTTCCCTGGCTCTAGTGCAGGTATAAAAGTGTCTGGCGAAAAGCGGCACTCTATCGCTTTGCGTACTCTACCGTCAGCCGGGGCAGTGACAGCTTACCCAAGTCCGCATGGTTTGACTTGCCATGAGCTTTATACCACTATTAGGTATACATTGGTATTTAGTGGTGATGTTATGAGCAAAAACACAAGCATTACGCTTGGGCAACATTTTAATGGCTTCATAGCCCAGCAGATTACTGAAGGGCGCTTTGCCTCCGCAAGCGAGGTTGTCAGGGCGGGGCTTCGATTGCTAGAAGACAATGAAAACAAGGTAGCCACAATTAGGTTGTTGCTTGAAGAAGGTGAGCAAAGCGGAACTGCCGAATATAGTTACGAAAGCCTTATGAACGAACTGGATGATGAACTTGGATGATAGGTTCATTTACCTTAACTCGTAAAGCTAGAGAAGATTTAAAATCAATCTCCGCCTACACTCAAAGGCGGTGGGGCAATAGCCAGCGCCGAATTTATGCGAAACAGTTTGACGATGTATTTCATATGCTTGCTGACAATCCTGATGCTGGAAATTCATGTGATTACATAAAAGGCGGTTATAAAAAATTCCCAAATTCCAGCCATATCATCCTCTATCGAATTCTCATTGATGACCAAATTGATATCGTACGTATTCTTCATAAGAGAATGGATGTTCGATCAATGTTTGCTGTCTCATAACGCTTCGGTTCACCCGGCCGCCGGATTAACCACACTGAAATCGACAGCTTGAAGGAGCTAATTGAAATCACTGAATGCTAAACGCCGATCCGCGAAACTCCACACCGTATTGTGCGAAAAATTTTACGACCTTCCCATATAGTCCGAAAATACTTTCATCTCTTATTGAATGTTCTAATGGCATATTAACTAAAAATGGATGTGGTGGAATAAATTTCATATGAAGAGACGCTGGCAATTTTCCTCCATGTTTTACCTTGAGAATACAGGAATATTCAACCCAGTCATCAGCTCGCGGCACAACCCCTAGAATAGTTTCATTTGATTCAAATATGACATTATATTTTGGCATATAACGATAAGCCTATAATTCATTCCATCGTAGTTTCTTTGTTTGATCCTGAGGCACCTTTGCGTGCTTTACGCTCCGCATTTTTCCTTGCCTTGTCTTTGGTAATTTGCTCAACTGAGCGTACATTATCTGGTGCAATCTTTCTAAATCTCTTGAAATATATTTCTTCAATAAACTCTGGTAATGGTAGCTTCCATGGTTGTTGATTTGTATTGCCAAGACTACCAAATTTCTTTGGATTTAGACCAAGCTCTCTAGCCATTTGAATTTGAGCGTGAGACAAATGGTATTTCTTTCTTGCCTCTATCCATGGTTTCAATTTGTTTGGAATAAAGCTTTTCTTAGGCATAACTACGAATTCTCTTTTTTCACATGGATGCTTTTGTTATATGATTTTATATTTTCATAAACAAAATTGACAGCTTCTCCAAAACCCATGTCGTACATCTCTAAAGCGTCATCTTCTGTGAAGGTGATGCAGAATTCATTCTCAATGTCATAAATTTGATCACATTCATATACTTCATCTGGTAAATCGGTTGTCGACCACATACAACACATTTGTTTTGTATCTTTATGCTGATAGTTGTTAACGTGTTTCTTATATATAGGGTAAAGCCTTTCTTCAATATCTTTCTTGTTTTTTTTCATGACAGCATTATTCAACCTATCTTCAATTGTTTTACCATAAAAGTCATGTGGCTTTTTTTACATAACGATTAAATGAGGGGTATTTTGGACTTCCAGTGAAGGTAGTTTTAAAACAATCAATTATGAATCACACTCATAATTTTAAAATGAAGCTGCGTTTAAAATGTCCCTCTCCATTTTCTGGTTATGACCTTTTTTTGCCGAACTCCATTACTGCCTCTAATAAGCCTTTTGCAAGATCTCGAACACCAGTAAGTGAGTAAGAGCCGGCTTTTTGTTCAAATGGGTATCGCGCCTTTTCGAAATAGCCTGAACACTCAATTAAAAGTGGAACTAACTCCTCTCCAGAGCAGGAAGAGAACTCATTTTTAATCTCTTCTTGTGTTTCGTGTTTTAATTTTTGAAATACATTGTAAAGATTATGCCCACGCACTGAGGATTCAATATTGGATACAGGTATCAATCCATCTGGTGTAGGTTCTGGAAATTTAACCGAACCTTCAGTAGCTTTTAGGCTGAGTTCACAAGAAAACGCATAATTGACTATTAGAGGGTGGCTATACCTATTGATGTCAATATCATCGCAGTTCCATATAAGCTCTGCGGCATTGTAAAATTGTTCTGCGACCATCCAAATGTGGCCATTTGGTCGTGTTTTCATAAGTTTGATTTTCTGAGTCATAATAGTTGATTATATTGCTGGCACGTTTCCTGACTTAACCCGACGGCACGTCTGTTGACTTAAGCCGCCAACGAAACAACTAACATTTTGATTGCCTTTGAAATTATTCGTTCCATGCGTTTCCTTTCTGAACGTGTTTATCCATAGTTTTAAAAAGGGTATCAGATCAGCTAGGATTAGAAAAGGAATTAGAGGGGATGTCCGCTTCTGCCACTGAGCGGCCCTCAGACAGGACGTAGCCTGGGTTGAGCTTGCGAAACCCGGGATTACTATTCACCAAATCCGCCACCGGCAAGACCCTCTCCATCAGCCCAATCCAATGGATACTCTTTTCGACTTACAAAACGATGAACGCTTGA
>JBEVXV010001061.1:0-3343 GCA_040505915.1 Sedimenticola sp.
AAATAGTCGCTGTGTTAGATTTCAAAATGGCCGCTATTTTGTATATGTTTCATATACCATTAAATTTGGTATTTAAAGTGACATGAATATTTCAGAACTAATAGACACAGACAACAGGGAAGGTAATATACAATAAACTAATATTCAGCATAGTGGTCCACCAACAAGCCTATATGTCAACCCAACCCAATGCAATCAGTGGTGTCGAAGAGGGGATTTAAGTGTCAAGTGGAGTGGTCAGTTTAATGTATGGTCGGTTTGTGTCTCATACATCGACATCGTCCTTGTCGACAATGCTGTAATCAGGCACGTTCTTACAATCTGAGCACTTGCACAGTGGTGTACAATGTAAGCCATTCTTCATGCATGAACAATTTCCCTTGCAAACGTGTTTGCATCCACACTTAATCAACTCAAGTATAGATGCCGGAGCTGGCATGTTCTTGCATTTTATGGGAACGAGTTTACCATGAGAATTGGACTCCCAGCCGTGTTCAACCAATGGTGGTAACTGCGGTTTAGAAAATGTGTACGACTTGTCACGCATGCACATAAAGTTGGCCCGTTGAATGTGTGGCTCCATAGTTCCTCGTGTGGGTGGCAACTTTTCGCTTTCTTGGTGTTTCGTTTTGAACAGCTCCCATCGCAGGTCTGGGAGTGTGACTGCTTTTGTGTGCTGTGAATAGACTTTGCAAACAAATTCTTCTATGCATTCGATATTATCGGTATCACTAGCAACATTGAATGTAAGGCCAAACTGACCGAAAACTGCCAGGATTCTGTTTGTGCTGTCCAACGCAAGTAATGCAGTGATCCAGGTCTTCTTAGAAATCCCAGCAAATTTACCGCCCCAGTCCGCCCCAGTAAAGTTGTGTAGACCGATAAGTGCTTTTGCCTTTTCTTCACCAAGGGACCTACATCTGTCGTGTATGTCTATGAACCTCTGATTCGCTTTCTTTCCGGTCAGGAAAAGTAGTTTTCCGGGTACACGATGCCTTGCCGCCATATCTATTAGTAGAAGAAAGACGTCTGTATCTGGTGAATACACACATACGTCCCGTGTAACACGAGTTGTCTTACCTACATCGAGGACCTGTGGCGGTATCAATGTGTCTGCCTCCTCGTGACCGTGTATATCTAACTCGTCACAGATCAACCCATCCTTGCTCACACGGGACGCAGTTCCTACACTGACTACAAGACCCTGGTTTCTATCTTTGAATGCTTCGAGAAGTTGTTCTGATAGATATTCTGTGAGGCTCGCCTTTGTTTCACAGTGAGACAGCAGGAGTTTCATTGAAATGTTCTTTATACTCATTTCATCGCGAATGAAAAACCTTACTGGTGTAATATTTCCCTGGCGTTTGCTTCTTGTTGACTCCTTCATGGAATTATCAATGTATCTGTCAAATATGACACGTCCTTCTGTATAGCCTTTCAAGAGTCCGAGTATTCGTTTGACAAACGCATTGCCAAAATCACGTATGGTGTGCATGCCAGGAGTTTTGGTCATACTCTGAACTACTGCCTGTGCGTCTATAATCATGACTTTTTCATCTGCGTCCTTCAGTATGAATAGTGTGTCAGGATTTGTAAACTTCGGGTCGGCTTCTGTATCTATCGATTCATCGGATGATGCATGACCAGTGGATGTGTTACACTGTCCTTTGTACCCTTCAACTTCTTTTAGAAATGAGCTTTTATCAGAGGGTAACAATAGAGATCCATCTGTAGCAAACAACGCACGGGGTGTTACTGCCATCTCGTAGTTTCCAATAGTTTCTTCTAGCTTTGGTACAAGCTCTGGTCGTGTTTGTTGAACTATTAAGAAGCGGGCAAGAAGTTGGCGTTCTTCTCTTAACTTGATAACCTTCTCCCCACATCGTATCTTGGTTTTCTTCAACCATGTAGAATGGGTCTTCAATTTAAGCTTTTTGATGGGATCCCATATAGACATCGGTGAGCCTGTAAGCAACCGGTCGTTGACAAACTGTACATATCGAGCCTGCCCCTTTTGATCTCTATTGAGGATATCATCTTTGGCATGTGCTTCAATTGCCATCATGGAAGCTATGTTCACAAGGTCTGTGCCTTCATCAAATGGATTTCCATCGCAATGCGATATAATACATGTGTGGATTGTTGTTGCGTTCCTTGCTAATCTATCCGCCATGGATCCAGTTAACTGGTAGTGCTCCTTTCGAGCTGGTACCGACGCAGATCTGGAATACCTGTTTAGAAAGCGCTCAACTAGTCTAGCCACCTCGGGTGCTGTTAGTAAAAATCTGTCCAAAGCTGCTTCATTCTGAGTAAGTCCAGTGATTCCACCAGTGACTTTCAGAGCTCTGATCTGTTGTTCAAGACCCTGGTCAACGAACAGATGGGAGAAAGGTATACTAGACTGCTTCACGTTACTGTCAGATCGTTTAAGGTCTTCCCAAGTTTCTGGACACTCCTCCTTTAATTTGCGAAGTTCTGCAATGTATACTGGAATAAGTCGAGCATAATGGAAGAGATCGTGTGCAAAGTAATATTTTACTTGCTCATCGAGGGCCAAGATGAGCTCATCTAGATCGCCCTGTCTGCTTGACCTGATCAAATGAAGAAGACATTCGACCTGACTGAGATAGTTCATAAGGAACTTCGCCTCTTCACCTTCTGGCTCAGAATCATGGTTTCCCTCAATATGTTGTGAGAAATAACTACATATGTCTCCGAATATTCTGACGTAGTCATCAACATCGCGCTTGTGAAGACTGTCGCGCAAGGCCTTACACTTTTGTGTGATATGTTCTTGTTCCATGGTGCATAGAACGTGGTCGTACTTTAAGTAGTAGATAGCCAACGCGTTTACCAGATGATATTCCACACCTCTCTTAAAAGCCTTTCCCCCATATATCTGCCGCAGTGTTGCTGGCGAATACATCCCAATCTCAATAGCAATCACATCAAGGCCACTAGCTTCTATGTATTTACCAAGACTATGCAGTGCTGAAAAGCAATAGTGGAGTCCCCCAGGGCGCAAAAACCAGTTGGTATTTGACGTTGACAATTGAATCTTCAGGGCCCTCTCATACAGATCTAGGTCTAGTGTAATAACCGTTCTACGGTGCGGACCAACTGTTACTGCGGATATTCCCTGTGTGAGTTGGAATTCAGTATATAGCGTGCTATAATCAGTGGGTGATTGACGAAATAATGGTGCTAATACTTCTGTGTTTGTTATGCCCCCACCACTGAATGGTGATGGGGCATATAGCGTTGCCGGCGTCCGTCCTTCCGTACGTTACCTTACGTACGTTACGTACTATAGTACGTCACAAAAACTTAACATTTTGTTAAT
>JBEVXV010001062.1:0-4044 GCA_040505915.1 Sedimenticola sp.
ACAGGCGCGGATGAGCTTTGTAGCGAGTTTCCTTCAGGCGGAGGGAGAAAGGGTGCTGCTGGTATCAACCATTTGCCCACAAGCGAACTGGGCAGATTTGTTGATAGTATGAATAGCCGGTATTCTACGTAATTGAGAAGATACAGAAATAGAGAGAGGCGGGTGATAATGGGTAAACAATATAAAGGGATCATCCTTGCTGGGGGATCAGGTTCGCGGTTGCATCCCCTGACTCACTCAGTGAGTAAGCAGCTAATGGCTATTTATGACAAGCCGATGATCTATTATCCACTTTCTGTTCTGATGCTGTCGGGGATTCGTGAGATATTGATTATTACCACCCCTGCTGACCAACAAGCATTCAGGAACCTCCTGGGTGATGGCAGCCAATGGGGGATGGAAATTAGCTACACAGTACAACCCTCGCCTGATGGTCTTGCCCAGGCATTTTTATTGGGTGAGCAATTTATTGGCAATGACTCAGTTAGCCTGGTATTAGGGGATAACATATTTTTTGGTCAGGGCATGGACGCATTGTTGAAAGGTGCCACTGGGAGAGAGTCCGGAGCGACGGTGTTTGGTTACTACGTGAAGGATCCGGAACGTTACGGCGTTGTTAGCTTTGATGGTGCGGGAAAAGCGGTCGACCTTGAAGAGAAGCCATCACAGCCCAAAAGTAATTATGCAGTAACCGGCCTCTACTTTTATGATAATGATGTGGTTGATATAGCCAAAAGTATCAAGCCCTCTCCACGAGGCGAGCTGGAGATAACCGATATTAATAAGATTTATCTGGAGAGGGGGGCACTCAATGTCCAGGTAATGGGTCGAGGTTTCGCATGGCTCGATACAGGAACTCACGATTCTCTCCTCTCTGCCTCCAATTTTATTCAAGTGGTGGAGAAGCGTCAGGGATTAAAAATCGCATGCCCAGAAGAGATTGCATACCACATGGGGTATATTGATGCTGCACAGTTGGCTGATCTTGCACAGCCGTTAAGCAAAAATGGCTATGGTCAATATCTTCTGGATCTCCTCAGGCGGGAATAAATAGCATGAGGTTTATCGATACAAAGTTGCCTGGGGTGATAATCATAGAGCCAAAGGTGTTTGGTGATGAGCGTGGTTTTTTTCTGGAAACATTCCGTACGGAGGCCTTCTCACAGGTGGGCATTACCGAGCAGTTGGTTCAGGCAAATCATTCACGCTCAACCAGAGGGGTTCTTCGCGGGCTCCACTACCAGTTGATCCAGCCTCAAGGGAAGCTGGTGCGTGTCGCTAGGGGGAGCGTATACGATGTGGCGGTGGATGTCCGCAGAGGCTCTCCTCACTTTGGTGATTGGTATGGCGCCACTTTGGACGATACCGATATGCGAATGATGTATATCCCGCCAGGGTTTGCCCATGGTTTTGTCGTTCTCTCTGAGGTTGCCGATTTTATCTATCAGTGCACAGACTATTACCACCCGGAATCAGAGCAGGGAATTGCCTGGAATGATCCAGATATTGGTATCGAATGGCCTATACAGAATGTTTCGCTCTCAGAAAAAGACCGCCGGTACCCAACACTGTCAGAGCAGAGTGAGGCTAATCTTCCGCTGTACTACGGAGTGTAGCTATGTTTCCTTTGGCCCAAATAGTAAATCGTTATGCACAACGATTTTGTGACATGGTGTAGGAGCGAACTTGTTCGCGAAGAACATGCTACGGAGCTGATCGCGAACAAGTTCGCTCCCACACATGATATTTTCTAGCTGTCGGGTTTGGCCTCAGGGTTGTTGTACATAACTACAAAGTAAAGTAAGGCCTTAGGATGATAGCTTGATGAAAATTATGATAACCGGCTCCAATGGGCAAGTGGGTTATGAACTCAATGTTCGTGCTCAAGCAATGGAATTTGATGTTATAGCGGTTGATTGTGATCAGCTTGATATCACTCAGAGGGATGCGGTAAACAGCTTCATTCTAAGACATTCTCCCGATCTGGTGATCAATGCGGCAGCCTATACAGCAGTCGACAAAGCGGAAGAAGAGAAGGCTACTGCGTTTTCCGTTAATCGCGATGGTCCGTTACACCTTGCCAATGCTTGTGCTGAAAAAGGAATTCCTCTCCTTCATATCTCTACAGACTATGTATTTGATGGTACTAAAAAGGCTCCCTACACCGAATCTGACCGGCCAAATCCTCAGAGTGTTTATGGTCAGAGTAAACTTGAAGGTGATTTGGCTGTTGCCAGTGCCTTGGAGCAGCAGATCACCCTACGTGTTGCCTGGGTTTTTGGTTCCACCGGGAATAATTTCGTTAGAACAATGTTGCGCCTTGGTGAAGAGAGAGGAGAGCTGGGTGTGGTTGCTGATCAATATGGCGGCCCCACATACGCAGGAGATATCGCAGAAACACTATTAATGCTGGCCAGCATGATTGATCGTGGAGAAGAGGTGCAGTGGGGTATCTATCACTATATAGGTTCACCCGCTACCTCTTGGCACGGATTTGCCGAAGAGATTTTCAAGCAGGCTGTAAGTCATGGGTTGCTTGAAAAAGCACCTAAGGTAAATCGGATTACTACCGAAGAGTACCCAACACCGGCCATGCGGCCAAAAAACTCGGTGCTTGATAGTCAAAGAATCAACCAAATATTTGGTTTTGAGCAGCCTGACTGGTGCCAGGGCCTGGATGCAGTTTTGACGGAGTGGAAAAAGAGATGAGTTTTACCCCAGAGAATTTGCTGATTACTGGCGGTGCTGGCTTTATTGGCGCCAATTTTGTTCACTATTGGCTGGAAAGCAATCCAGGTTCACGTGTTGTAGTGTTGGATGCACTCACCTACGCCGGAAACAGGGCCAGTCTGGTTGAGGCGGAACAGAATAAAAAATACCTCTTTGTCCATGGTGATATCGGTGACCAGCCATTGGTGGAAAGTCTGCTAAAGGGGGAAAAAATTAACACCCTTGTCCACTTTGCTGCAGAGAGTCATGTAGACCGCTCTATACACGGGCCGGATGCTTTCCTTGAGACCAACATCATGGGTACCCACTCACTACTCAAGGCGGCCCAGGCGGTATGGCTTGATGAGAATGCATCTTTTCAGAATAACCACCGTTTTCATCATGTCTCAACAGATGAGGTTTATGGCACCCTCAAGCCCGATGAATCACCCTTTAGTGAGGCTAATCAATATCTTCCAAACTCGCCTTACGCAGCAAGCAAGGCTGCGTCTGATCATATCGTCAGATCTTATCACCATACCTATGGGTTGCAGGTGACTACCAGTAACTGCTCCAACAGTTATGGCCCCTATCAGTTCCCGGAAAAATTGATCCCGCTGATAATAGCCAATATTCTGGATGGCAAACCGTTGCCTATCTATGGGGATGGTCAGCAGATCAGGGATTGGCTCTACGTCGATGATCACAATCGGGGTATCGAGTTGATCATCAAAGACGGAAGCGTGGGAGAAACCTACAATATCGGCGGCAACAACGAGTGGGCCAATATCGATATAGTACGTCTGGTGTGTGAGCTGATGGATGAGCGTTGTCCAGCGCTTCCATCCACCCCTTCTTCTTCGTTGATTACCCACGTCAAAGATCGGCTGGGTCATGATCGCAGATATGCGATTGATGCAAGTAAGATTACATCTGAACTGGGTTACCAACCCCAGGAGACTTTTGAAATGGGTATCCGAAAAACCGTTGAATGGTATCTTGCCAATGAATCTTGGTGGCGCTCAGTTATGGATGGCAGCTACCAGCAGTGGGTTGCTGTCAACTACGACTGATGATAAAGGGTGATTAATGTAACTATTCTGTAGCGCAAAGAAATTGCTGGTAACTGTTCAGATTGCCCCTGAAATTCGTCAGTTCAAGGCGAAAAATGTGAGTTTACATGGCTAAATGATCATTTTTTAACGCAGAAATGGCGGATTTCAGGGGTGAGCTGAATAGTTACTGATTAATAAGCACTTTTCTGGAAGGGGGCAGAGAGAGTCCTAAATAATATGGTGATATCAAGCCATATTGACCAGTTATTAATGTATTCAA
>JBEVXV010001063.1:0-2698 GCA_040505915.1 Sedimenticola sp.
TTATTTCAGTTTGAAAAGTGGTGTGGAGAAAATGAGAGAGAAATGCCGAGTGATCTGAGGGATGAAATTGAGAAGTTCAAAGAGTCAGTGGCGCAAGGTAACATTATAGACGACCAGTCACAGGAAGAGTTGTATGAAAGGATAGGGAATGTGTTAAGCCCACTGCTGTATGAGTTTAGAGAACATGGTAGGACAGTATCTCCAACATTCCGCTTTTGGGACGACTTTCTGACTAAAGTCTCTTTGCCGCTCAAGCTATTCTTAGCATCATCACGGACAGGTAACTGGGAAGCAAACCAATATGCGAAATGTTGTTTCCTACCACTGTTGTTTGCATCAAATAGATCCACATATGCCAAATACTTGACAACACAAATTCTGGGAATGAATCGTTTGCCAATTGATGTGGAATGTGGTTTCAAGAATGGTCTGTTCGTTGGTAAGTTGTCTGACGGCAAATTCAATAAAGTTTGGATGGACTATTTGCTAGAAGTGACACAGAACAAGGCATTGAAGGGGACAGGTGGGATTATTGGTCTCACTCTGAGAGGGAATGCCCTGGCCAGATGGTTTTTATCGCGACCACTAACTGGAAAATACTCCCAGACATTCCACAAGAATGTATGCCAAAGCTCGGTTAAAGATAAAGAGAAGCCGAAACTGCACCATTCCGACACAAAGAGTGGTCGCAAGCACTACAATGAAAGTTGTGAGAAAATGGCCACAATGTTCAATGCGACATTCATTGATCCATTTGACGTGACAAGCCATCCAACCAGTCTTGTGAACTTCGGAACTGGTGTAGAAGCCCCGAAAGATATACAAGATGATCTATTGCATTGTCTAGAGAAGGGTGATGAGTCAGTAAAGAAATGTGTAGAAGAACGACTAATCACAACATAAACATCGGACAAACCGGCCGAAAGTTTCTTCGATCCACTAGCTCGTAGCAAACTAAAAACCATGACAGCAATGAAGAAACGTGTGTCCGTCAAGTCTAAACAGGTGTTGATAATTGGTGATGCTATGTTCCAAAGACTTCTTGCAGTGAACGCGTACAAGAAGATTCCAACAGAGAGAAAATCGCGTTTGAAAATACCCCAGTTCCACTTAGCTTATTTTCAGACACAGGTGATATTCTATCTTGCAAAAAATCGGACTTCATGACAAAACTAGAAGAATTGGTGGAAACGAACACATTAATCGAATCTGCGGATTGTGCGATTTTTGACGGGATGTCCGTCATACAAATGTTAACTCCAGCGCAAAATACACCAACATTTGCGGACATGGCCAGTTCGTTCATGAAATATGTGGTTGTGAAGTCTAGAAGCATAAGTGGAGTGAAGGACATACACATTGTGTTTGACAGATATACAGAGAACAGCTTGAAAATGAATATCAGAGTAAAGAGAGGGGATGCCCACAATGCGCAGGCATTGTATATCCACGAAAATATGCCCATTCCAAAAGACTGGAAGGCATTTCTGTCACTTGGCGTAAATAAAACTGGCCTCACAAACTACTACACAGATACATTCTTGAAAATGCTGGGAGTGAACTCAAAGATAATGAGAAATTATTTGTCAGTGGTGGGCGTGGCGCTACGGCCTTCCAAGTAACAGTCAACAGTACAGTCGAGGTCAGTGCTCTAGAAACCAACCAAGAAGAAGCAGACACTCGGATGTTGCTTCATGCAGCATATGCCGCAGATAATGGCGCTGGTACGATAGTTGTTAACAGCCCGGACACAGACGTACTAGTCCTCCTTCTTCACCACTTTCCTGACATACATTCCCGATGCATATACTTCAGGACTGGTAGGATGGGTGTACACACAGACTTCTCTCGGTACATTCCGGTACATGAAATACGTGACAAACTTACGCCGGAACAGGTAAGTATCACACTCCCCGTCTATTGTCTCACAGGATGTGACACCTGTAGTTCCTTCTTCGGAAAAGGTAAGAAAGCAGCTTTCCGGATTATGATGACCAATGCCGAGTCACACCAAGGTCTGTCGAGCATTGGTACAGTGCCAGGCCCAATCAGCCGCGATCACAGACAAGCGTGTACAGCCTTTGTCGGTACTCTCTATGGGAAGAAGGATTGACAATCCATTAATCAACTTCGTAGCGAGAAAGCTAAAACATCTGTCAAGCCAAGAGGTCTACCCCCTACAGAAAATAGTCTACATCTGCATTGTCTGAGATGCTCGTATCAACTACTCGTATGGAGAAATGCTCTACGGGCTAAACACGTATTGCCATCACCAACAGACTATGGGTATGAATCTGTTTAGGACGGAAAATACATGCGACCTGTTTTAATGTCACAACCATGTGCTGCTCCCGAACTATTACATGACATGGTTTGCGACTGTGAAGTATGCACAGAATAATGTGTTTGTTTCTTGAACAGACAACAATGCACAGCAGCCTGCGAGTGTGGCGGGTGTATCGAGGAATCCGAACAACATATGTGTACCAATGTACACACAATTCTATCGATCTTGGGTGAGAGTGAAACAGATTCTGACGAGGTTGTTGGGTAATCGTATTCCAACCTGGATTTATACTTATTCCATGTGCCTACCACGTAATATTTGTAGATGAAGAAAACTACTAAACAACCACTTACATTAAGTTAGGCATTACATTTGTTGCATTTATCTAAGATGTACGGTGTATGAAAGTAT
>JBEVXV010001064.1:0-7359 GCA_040505915.1 Sedimenticola sp.
ATGGTGTGACGAACCCGACCCACACTGTCAAGGATCCGGGACCACAGTCGGATGGTGTGACGAACCCGACCCACACTGTCAGGGATACGAGGCCACAGTCGGATGGTGTGACGAACCCGACCCACACTGTCAAGGATCCGGGACCACTGTCAGATGGTGTGACGAACCCGACCCACACTGTCAAGGATCCGGGACCACAGTCGGATGGTGTGACGAACCCGACCCACACTGTCAGGGATACGAGACCGCAGGCAGATGGTGTGACAGACACTGCCAGTGATGCGCAGCCAGAACAATCGACAGCACCATGTAACGATTCCGACAAATGGGGTATCGTTGATCGATTATTGGCGTGTTCAAATTATCGCGGACAAAAACTGTATAAAGTTAAATGGAGAAACTTTAAGAAAAGTACATGGGAACCGGAAGGTAACATACCAGAATTTATCATTCGCGAGTTTCACATACGAAAAACATTAACGGGCAAAGCACGAAAGATGCAGAGGAATAAATAGAAAGCTTAACAGGGATATTTCAGGCATGTTCAAATATACAGGAACCTATTTCGGTCATCCGCATTCACATTTCATATGGTGTGGTTCTTAGTACCTAACCGCGGTAATCTATCTTCTTTCTTTCTTTTCTCATTCTTTTCTTCCAACCAACCATACAGTATGACATGCGAAGGCGATGTTGAAATACATATTCCTGGATATTTGGCTATAATATATGCTGATGAATCAACGTATTCCTAAAATGAACGCACGTTAATAGAGTTAATAGGTGTACACAGCTACATATATGAACTGGATTACATAGCCGCGTATAGTAACACTAGACAGAACCTGTGCATACCTGCCATTAATATGGAACTGTGACTAGGAGTTATATACATGTGCAAATGGATTAATGGACTACATAGCGTAAGTACGCGAATTGATGGAGAAAGACAATATTATACCTTTTGGGATATTATTGAACATAAAGAGACACGAGGTAAGATGATGCATCTAGCATATTAGGTAACTACATGTACATGTAATTTTCATCCTGGCATTGTAATTATTTCCTCAATTTCCGAGTTGACGTATTACATAAAATTATGTCATACGTTTAATATAGTAATTAAACATGGGAACAAAGCCAGTATGAAACAGAGTCAAAACAATAACAAATAGTGCAATTTGTGTATCATTTAATAGCTTGCAACAGCTGGGGAGTCGGGATCTTCACCGATTGTAAATGCATACATGATTTGCAGTATTAGGTTATTATGTGGTCATCATCGCTATACATCATTATGTACTGTGTTTATATACATTTTATGTACTCGTATGCATATCTAGTATAGGCCTGACCTGACCTCGATATTACTGTAGTAGCGGGATGAAAAGGGAATGGATGTGAGGGATGTGTGAGATATTTCCATATAGGAATGGTTAACTTTATGCCATGTTTCGTATCAATGTATATTGTATTACATGTATAATCATTGTTGTTGTACCAATTTGACGGAGCAAATTTTTCGAAGCGAGGGGGACATATTATAGTGGAATTTATACAGTCAGCATGCAAGAGAGTAACTATGGCTTGCTGGGAGGCCAGAGCCCCAGAAATGTAAACATATTCTATTTATATATTCTGAGGGCATTGGCCAAGTTCAACCTGCTGGAATCTAAGTCACGTGACCAGACAGGTGTCCCTTGCTCAGGGCTGCTTTGGAGAATGTGATAGAAATGTGTTTCTAATTGTCACATAATTACAAATATTTCACTCATGCAATAATGTAGGAACCCCAACTTTTCATGGTTTGTGTAACTGAAGTCTATGATTTAAATGCACTAATTATAAGCATGTAGCGCCAATCCATTTATTGTGTAAAGGACATGTATTACCTAATTCTTCATATTATGCAACATAAACGCATATTTCCCCAACTTAAAAGGTATGAATGAGAACACAAGTTGTATGATATGTGAGGTGTGAGACTATGTACCAGTACATGTATCAATTATGAATATCGCACTAGCGGTTATGAAGTTATTACCAGTTTCACGGTCTGGAACAAACACAGTTCTCTGTCCAAGTAAATATCCTCCAGGGAGCTTGGGTGCTTCCTCTCAGGTCGGAGAATGCCATTGTCTAGGAGGTCAGAGTCAGGTCATGTTAGCGTCAGTTGGAAATAAGTCTCTAGTTAATAAACATGTGAAATGGTATTTAAAAGTGTAATTCTATAATTCGTTCCCTTTAGACCCAAATTTACGTTACTACAAATTGGTGGAGAATCCGGGTATGCTAATTAAATTCCAACTCAGAAAATATATTACAAGAAAAGTTTTAATCAACAATTTGTGAATTTCGGAACTTTAAAATTATTGAGCTAATTCTCTAGTGGATATTAAATTGTGATCATCTCAACTTTAGAACAAAGATGTCAGTGGATTTTAATCTGATAGGGCAGTTCAGTGGAGACGGTAGCCAGGACGCTCAACTATGGCTGACACGGTTCCAGTTGATGGCCGTCACCAAAAACCTCAACGACAACAAGGCAAAAGCCAATTTGCCTCTGCTTTTGAAAGAGAACGCCCTGCGTTGGTATGTGGCGTTACCGCAGCACGTCAAGGACAACTACGCGGAACTGAAGCGAGAGTTCATCATCAGGTATGGACCGGACGAGCGAGTACAGTGGCAGCGAACGGCATCACTGTACCAAACAGCACAGGGAAGTGGTGAAAGCGTTGAGGATTACGTCTCAGGCGTAACCTCAAAAGGAGCTGAATTGAATCTTCCGGAAGAACAACTGCGGAACATAGTATTAAATGGTCTGAGACCACATCTCAGGCAATTTGTTCTTCAACAAAATCCAGCTACTCTGGATGACATGCGAAAATCAGCAAAACTCGCGGAATTAACTCTACCAGACACGGCAAAAGAACAACAAAGCGTTGCAACGGCCATCGCGAGACTAGAAAGCAAATTGGAGCTGATGTCGGTCGCACAGGCATCAGCGTTGCAACCGACTACATATTCGCCTGAAAATCGCGGATACCAAACAACGGGAGTAAATCACAACCAAAACCGTTACCCTCAACAGCACGAAGCCGAGAATTATTATCTGCAGCCGGAAAACAACTTCTATGGTCCACCGCAGCAACCAAATTATGGGTATATTCCCCAAGAAAGTAACCGCGGATATCGACCAAATGGTTCAAGCCGCGTGACCAGAAACCAGCAATATCGTCAGCCAGCTGCAGCCCAGGGCGATCGACGAGGGCCATACGAGCCGTACAATACGTGCAACTGGTGTGGGGGGCAGCAGACACACTCGCGGGACAGGTGCCCAGCGCGAGGAAAGCTGTGCAACAAGTGCGGCAAAATTGACCATTTTGCTCGTGCATGCCGATCAGTACCACGAGATCAGCAACGATGACGCCAAAGGAAGAATGTAACGCAGGACAATAACAAACAGGGACAGACACCACAATCAAAATTAAATGTCAACGTGACAGCAGAATTAAAACAAAACATATTAACTTTGAAAATTAACAATCAGCCAGTGGACGCGTTGGTGGATACGGGCGCTGCAATATCTTGCATCTCACAAAAGGAACTCACACGCGTTTGCAAAAATATTTCATTAACTCCAGCTAAAATTCCTTGTATTTTGGATGTAAACGGCGGACAGCAAAAACCATTGGGATGTGTGTCATTAGGACTTTTAATAAATCGTTTGGAAGTTGTACAAACATTCCACGTCTTTGAAACGCTGCACTGCAAGGTTATCCTGGGGATGGATTTTCTAGAGGAAAAACAAGCCAAAATTGATATAGTGAATAGAACATTATCCCTTTATGACGGTATGACGGAAACTGCGTTGAAACAACCTGGTAACAATCAAATGGCTTTAGCTAGGACAGTTGCACGTGTGTCTATCCCCGCGCAATCAGAATGTGACGTTCCTGTGACAAACAAGAAAATATCAAACGGCACGGTATTAGTGGAACCTGTTTCACATTTGATGGGTACATGCAGTGTATTTGGGGCGAGATCGGTCGACACCATAGCAAAACAAAGAACAACCGTCAGAATATTGAATCCTACTAACCGAACAATAACGTTGCGACCTGGAAAAGTGTTGGCAACTATACAACCTCTCAGTGCTGCGGATATCGAGAAGGATGATCAACACATCAAAACCGAGGCAAATGGGAACATTTCCGGCGAGACAGTAAACACGTGTGACTCTGGTGGTGACAGGGGAGATGAACAGTACATAAGGTTAGCAGAGGAACTAGACTTTAATTTTGAGAGCTCAGATTTAACACCAGCAGAAAAACAAACATTTTTGGCATTTCTAGGACGAAACCGTGACGTTTTCGCAAAAGATTTATCTGAACTGGGATGTACGGACTTATATCAACACAAAATTGAGACGGGGGATGCACCGGCAGTACGTCAACGTTTTTATCGGACTAACCCAAAGCAGAAAGCAGAGATTGATCGTCAAGTAGAGGAGATGTTAGAACATGACATTATCCAACCTTCCAGCAGCGACTGGCATAGTCCAGTGGTACTTGTGCGCAAACCGTCAGGCGAGTCTAGATTTTGTGTGGACTATCGAGGCGTTAATCGGGTTTCACGGCTGGAAGTATTTCCTCTCCCACGTCTCGACGACATGCTGGATTCCATTGGTGAGTCATCCGCCTCTTACTTCAGCGTCTGTGACATGTCCGCAGGATTTTGGCAAATACCCTTGTGTCCGTCAACTGCTCACAAGAGCGCATTTATCATACACAACGGAATCTACGAGTTCAAAAGAATGCCGTTCGGATTAGCAAATAATGCAATGAGCTTCCAAATGGTAATGACGCAGGTTCTACGCGGGCTGGCGTGGAAAATCGCAATGTGTTACATCGACGACATCTTAGTGTTCAGCAAAAATCTAACTGACCATCTAGCACATCTACAAGCTGTCTTTGACCGATTACGTAGTGCAAATCTAAAGTTAAAGCCTTCAAAGTGCAGGTTTGCCACACGCGAGGTAAAATATCTTGGGAACATTGTCACGAAATCGGGAGTTAAAGTGGATCCGGCGAAAACCAAAGCAATGACGGACTTCCCTAGGCCGAAAAATCAACACGACTTGAGATCTTATCTGGGATTATGTAACTACTACAAACGATACGTGAAAGGATATAGTACGATCGCGTCACCATTGTATCACTTGTTGAAACAGGATGTGGACTTTACCTGGACAGACCAATGTGAAGAATCATTCCAAAATCTGAAAATTGCTTTGACATCTGCACCAGTGTTAGCATATCCGGATATGAACAAACAATTCATCTTATCATGTGACGCATCAGGCACCGCTATAAGTTACATTCTGGGACAGAAAGACAGCCAAAACAGAGAGCATCCGATTGCCTATGGCGGCCGTGCATTGACGGTTTCCGAGAAGAAGTTTTCTATTTCCGAGCGCGAATGTCTGGCATTAGTCGAAGGTGTAAGACATTACAGACACTTTCTGGAACATCAAAAATTTGTGATTATCACCGACCATGCTGCTTTGAAATGGTTACAGGACCTTAAACATTCTTCAGGGAGATTAAGCCGGTGGAGCATGTTATTACAAGGGTTTCAATATGACGTGCAGTATAAACCTGGAATTAAACATCAAAATGCAGATGCCCTGAGCAGAAGAAACTATCCCGAGTGTGATACTGAAAATGCAGAAAACTGGGACCTTAGCTCATTATTTACAACTGAAGTCAGTCAACCAGCAATCGTGACCTTAGAATATGCAGGTCAACAGCAGGTCTACACAACTCCAGGTGAACCGGTTCCTATTTATAGCACTGATAAGCAGGCTGCAGACCAGGATCAGCTGACCACCTTAATTTCTGATCGGCTGCAGGAATTAAAGGATCTGCAGTCAGACTGTCCTGACTTGACCCCTATTAAGAAATACCTGGATCTGGGAGAGCTACCAGCAGACCAGCAAAGAGCTATACGAATAGTGGCTGAAAGTGAACAATACATTGTGGACAATGGAATATTATATCATCTATGGGATCAACGGGCTCGTAAAATTCCAAAACCGTTGCGCATGAAACGACAATTGGCTGTACCAACAACTCTACGATTAGAAATCCTTGAAAACTGTCATGATTCTGTAACTGGTGGGGCTCACCAGGGGTTTGATCGGACGTACACAACAGTGTCATCCAGTTATTACTGGCCGCGAATGTATACACAAATAAAGGACTATGTGAAATCCTGTACTCAGTGCCAACAGGCGAAACGCCCTGTACAACCTACCAAAGCGCCGCTACACCCGTTACCGTCAGTAGCAACATTTGAACGATGGCATATTGACATTCTCGGTCCATTGACAAAGACGTCCGACAACTATCAGTATATTCTACTCTGTGTGGACAGTTTCAGTCGCTTTGTAGAAGCGTTTCCACTAAAAACACAGGAAGCGACTGAAGTAGCAGACATTTTGTACAAGGACATCATTTGTCGGTATGGCGCCATGACAAGCCTGGTGTCAGACCGTGGTACAAATTTCATGTCAAAAGTTGTGTCAGAACTTTGTAAAGTGATGGATATTAAGCGTTTGCATACATCTCCATATCACCCACAAACAAACAGTACCTGCGAACGATTCAATCGGACACTAGCACAATCTATCCGCACTTATATTGATAAAGAACAACAAAACTGGGTTCAGGTGCTACCAGGCATCCTGATGGCATACCGTAAAACTGAAAGCACACATTCTACTGGATATTCTCCATTTGAACTTGTATTTGGACAAACGATGCGCGCTCCAGTGGATGTCATGTTTAATCCACAAAGTGTACAAGGGAGGACATCAGAGTCTGCAAGCAGCTATTTTAACAAGCTGCAACACCAGTTAAAAGTGTACAATGAAGTCGCAAAGGACAATGTCAAACGAAGCCAGGAACACTACAAAGAACATTATGACCGAAAAGCAGTTGAACCAAATTTCAATCTAGGTCAGCGCGTATGGCTGCATAACTCCAAAATTCCTGTTGGCAAATCGGCAAAACTCCACATCAAATGGACTGGTCCATATTATATCTGTGACATTGGGCCAAATCACACATACATGCTACGACACGGTGAAACCCACAAAACTATAAAAACACTTATACACGCAAACCGTCTTAAACTGCATTGTGATCCAGATATCCGTGATGAGAACTTAATCCACACAAAAGCAAACTTACGTGAGAATCAAACAGATGGTGTGACGAACCCGACCCACACTGTCAAGGATCCGGGACCACAGTCGGATGGTGTGACGAACCCGACCCACACTGTCAGGGA
>JBEVXV010001065.1:0-6929 GCA_040505915.1 Sedimenticola sp.
GGATCTGTTTGCGTGTTATCGGGATACCGCCGATCCCCTCCGGTGTCCCCTCGATCAGGCCGTCGATATGGGACTGGCCGGTGGTACGTATCACCATAATGTGATCGGCACCGTGCCAGGCCGCCATACGCATACGCCGTAGATCATCCTCGAAACGGCCAGAGGCGATTTCAGTGGTGATCACATAGTCACATTGGGGGTCGATACCACCGAAGTAGGCTGCCGCAGGAAGAGGTACCGACTGCTTCAGATTCTCCGAGGTATTGCGGTAGGAAAACGGGCCAATCTGTTGATCTTTCAGCAGCTTGCGCCAATACCACCCTTTGCGTCTAGGGCGATAATGGTCAAGGTCGGCCAGCAACACCTCGATATCGAGCTTTTTATCGGGGTCGAGTTTCATCCGATTTCACACCCACTCAATTCACCAACTCATCCCAATAACGGTCTTCGAGCAGAGCCAAGCCCGCCTCACGAATCTTGAGCCCTTTCGACTTGGCCAGTTTCAGCACCAGATGCCCGGCACCGTGACCGAGGAGATTGAGCTCCTCCATCCGCTCCACCAACTGTGCACTCTCGCTACTGTCAAAACCCATCCGCAGCAGCAGGGAGCGCTCGATGGAGGGGGTGGTGTGGGTGCGCGCCTCCTCCACCATCGGGTCGACCACCTTGTTTACCAGTTCCCAAAACTCTTCGTGCAGCTCCTGATCATCCATCTCTTCCAGCGCCTCTTTGCGCAGGGTGTAATCATCCCTTCTTTCCGTGATTGTCATAGACCTTCTCCTCTATATAGTGGCGGCTGGTACCTGTGTCAGCCGCCAAAAAATCAATATCGTTATCTGTCAGCACCGCCGTTTCAGGCAGCGCGTCCAGTGTCTGCGACAGATAGCGCTGCCGCAGGTGTTCCAGATCCATCTCCACCACCCGCAGCTGGGACGGGTGCTCAGGGATCACTATGGAACTCCCCGGACAGCTGTCACGGGGGTCACCACGCACCACCTCAATGCCCATCTCAAGGGCCAGATTCAACTGTGCCAGCGGGTGTTTGCCTGCACCGGTATATTCGGTCTCCTGAACCACCAATATCTGCTCCCGTTCCATGGTGCTTGCAATGGCTATGGCAGCTGCGAGGGAGGTGTTGCCAGCGGGTCCCCGCTCCATCCCCTCCAGCTCTGCCAGTAGCTGGGTGGCATAGAACACCTCACCCTGGGTGACGGTGACAAAACGATCCATGTAACGCAGGGAACGGGCCGCATTGCGTGGCACATCGGCGCGGTCGGGAAAGATGGTGAAAGGGATAGAGAAACCGGTGTGGCCGGTAGTAAAGGATTTGCGGTTAAAGTCACGATCTGAGGCCATATGCAGCCCACTGAGATCGACGCTGGCTGCCACCATCTGACAGTCGTTTGCACCCGCCTTAAACAGCCCCCTGGCGGTGCCGGTAACATTGCCACCACCGGCATGGGTGGCAATAACGGCGTCGGGAAAGCGACCACAGCGTTTATGCACCTGCAGCGCCAGCTCATAGCCGAGGGTTTCAACACCGAGAATCGAGTAGGGGGTGTAGAGGGAGGCGTTGAAGTAGCCGGTTTCGCGCAGGGTGTCGAGAAACACCATAAAGAGTTCGGGACCGACCGATAGACGTACCACCTCCGCCCCAAAGGCCTCGCAGGCCCGGCTCTTCTCGGCAATTTCAGGCTGGGCGACGCCGCGACTGTCGAAGGCCTCCTGCAGCAGAATACACCTCAGGCCAGCTTTAGCTGCCTGAGAGGCCACCGCCGCACCATAATTGCCGCTGGTGGCCGCCACCACCCCTTTGTAGCCACGCTTTAGCGCCTCGTGGATTGAGAGTGAGGCACGGCGATCCTTGAATGAACCGGAAGGATTGGCCGCCTCATCCTTAATAAAGAGTCTTGCCCCCTTCTCCGGCCCCCCAAGCAGGCGGATCAGGGCGGTAATATTGTGCAACTCAACCAGGGGTGTGTCGCCCACTGCTGTGTGCGACTGAATCTGGCGGATCTGCTCAATGTCGTAGCCGGTATCGCTGAATAGCCGCTCATAATCGAAGGCAACAACACCGGTACGGTAGCGCTCATAGTCGATACCCACGGAGCTACGCATGATCTCCTCTCTCTGGGCCATTACCACCTGATATGCTTCGGCCCTCATCCCGGCCTCTTCTGGTGTAGCAAGGCCCGCACTTCTCCGCCAATAGTGGATAGCTGAGGCAGAGGGGCACCAAAACCGTGGCTGTATGGGGGATTGGCCTGGACCAACCGCCCCCTGAGTCGGCGGCCACTTGCTGTTTCAACAGTCACCTCATCACCCAGATTGGCATCGTCCACGAGAAAACCTTTCACACGCATCTCCAGAGGCACCTTTTGGGTATCTTCGGGAAGAGTTTTAGCGCGTTCACCCGCCGCCAGCAAGATAGCGTGGATCTCCACCCAAGCCCCCCTGTTCACCCACTCATCCATGGGAACTGCCACGAATGTTGATCATCTCCCTGACATCACCCAGCAGTGCCGCCGGAGGGGGCAGGTCTGCCATAGTGTGGAGACCGGGAGAGGCATTGAGAATCCGTGGAATCATATTCACCGCCAGCGCACAGGTGGCCACTCCACCGGGTATCTCAGGGCTGCCCTCCAGGCGAATCGATGGAGTACCGTCGATCTCTATCCGGTCACCTGTCTCGATCCCTTCAAGCGCTGGATGAATCTGCTGTGGGTGGATCAGTGTGATTACCGGTTCACCTTGACGATAGGCTATCGCCTGATGAAAACAGCCCGCCACCCTGCCGGGCTCCAACGTGATAAAGGGGGTCTCCCGTCTTACCCTGGTGATAATCGGTTCGCGCTGCTCTTCAACCCGGTCAAGCTCCCAACCCAGGGCATCTGCGATCATATTGAGTGACTCTCCAAAACCGAAGTGTCCCACCACACTCCCCTCCTCCAAGCCGCTGTAAAACGCCTCCTGAGTGAGGCCGACACCTTGGCTTTTGAGTACAGAGGGACCATAAGGTGATAGATCGTTGACCCGCCGTGCGGTAATGGAGTGGATATCGGAACAGACACCGCTGAGGGTGATCACCAGCAGGTCGAGAATAAACCCGGGATTGATCCCGGTGCCGACCAAGGCAACACCGTGATCCTGTGCAAGCCGGTGTAATTTTTTCGCCCTCTCTACCGAGCTACTCGCCGGATAGGCCATCTCTTCTGCAATAGAGATTACAGGGACGCCGTGGCCCAGCAGAACGCTCAGCTCTCCCATGGCATCATCAAGACGGGAGCAGGTTGCCTGAATGGCTACCTGGGGCCTGCTCTGCTCAATCAGAGACTCCAAATCTCCCTCGATTGGAATACCCAACACCTTGCCTAGCCCTATTGCCAGCCCCAGATCCATTCCGGCACGCTCCCCTCTTCTGGCAAAAAGGGCCACCAGCTCCATACCCTCTTTACCCAGCACTAGACGGGCGATACCGGTTCCCATCTGACCGGAGCCCAAAATCAGAACGCGCAGCTTTTCCCTCAACAGAATTAACTCCCATCATCTGCCTGCGTCAAAACAGCCAAAAGCACACAGCCACCACTTCAGACCGTACGCATCAATTACATTAGGAAGTATAGAAGAGAATAGTGAAATACGCTGGCAGCTAGCAGGAGGGTGTAACGGTTAGATTGAGTAACCAGTCGACCAGAAAAGGTCACCCAGCAGATTATGAAATAGCTCAATCAGCCGTGACTAACGGCGCTGAACCACCATTGATAACAATAATATCCTTTGGCACAACCAGCGTAAAGACACTTCCCTGCCCCTTTTCACTCTCTACATCAATCCGCCCATTGAGTAATTCAACTGCGATCTTACGGGTGAGATAGAGGCCAAGCCCTGTCCCTCCCGCCTTCACCCGCAGGTGACTCTCAAGCCGCTCAAAGGCGTCAAACAGATTGGGAAGATCTTCTCCTGCAATGCCAATACCGTTGTCCGTTGTCCGTTGTCCGTCACCCGCAGCATCAGTTGCTCATCCTGAGCATAGGCACAACACTGAATCGACCCTTTCTCACTATATTTAACCGCATTACTGAGCAGATTGAGCAGGCACTGAAGCAACCGCCGACGATCAGAGACCGAATGCAACCCTGGTGCAATCTCTATCTCTAAAGAGAGCCCTTTATCATCTGCCAGAGGTCTGATGCCCTTGACTGCTTCCTCCACCACCTCGGCGACAGCAAACCGCGTCACATCAACCTCCAACCTCCCCGACTCTATCTTGGATATATCGATAATATCCGTAATCAGATCCAGCAAATGTTGTCCTGAGCGATTGATACGATGAAGATAATCGTTCTGTCTATCGTTCAAATCGCCGGTCACCCCCTGCAAAAGCACATGGGAGAAGCCGATTATGGAGTTAAGTGGCGTTCTCAGCTCATGGGATACCGAAGCGATAAACATCGACTGCAACCGATCCAGCTCCAAGAGCTTCCTATTGGCCTGCAGAAGTGACCTGTTACTCTGACTCAGCGCCCTCCGTACCCGATGCAGTTCCAGCTGAGTCTTCACCCGGGAAAGCACCTCTTCACGCTGAAAAGGCTTACTGATGAAATCAATCCCCCCCGCCCTAAACCCGGCAAGACGATCCTCTAAGTCACCGAGAGCGCTAATAAATATCACCGGCAGATCTTTGGTGCGGCTATTAGCCTTCAGTTGCCGACACACCTCATAGCCGTCGATGCCTGGCATTCTGATATCAAGAAGACAGAGATCCGGCAACCTGGAGGCGACAGAAGCAAGGGCCATCTCTCCGCTGTCGGCAGGACAGATAGCGTACTCATCCCCCGACAGCAGCTCGACCAACAACTTCAGGCTTGAAGGGGTGTCATCAACAATGAGAATTTCACTTTTTTCATCTCGCCATATCCACGGAGCTGAGTAACCTGCTTTTATTATGATCGAAGAGTCCTAACAGCGCGAAAAAAAAATCCGTTAACCACAATGGCAAAATTACCCAGCAAGTATCAATCCTAGATTCTGCAGTTGACCGCTCCATTCTGGTAATTTCCCAATAACCCAGTGCAGATGGATAACTTTCAGTAAAAATCACAAAAAATCAGGACACCCATCACTTAAACAGTAATAATCAGGACACCGTAATAATCAGAATAATCAGGACACCCATAAATAAGGCGCAGGACATCCACCTGCCGCCGATACATCCATGCAGGTGCCTGATCATTGCGACCGAGCTTAGCAATCCAGTTTTCGACCTGTGACGCAATCTGTTCTAGCAACCGAGTATCTGGAATCATGGAGGCCGTACACTTAATTCCTGACAATTAAGTCACTATGCAACAGCTAGCTTCAAATTATTTCTATTATAAAATTGAGCCATGACATTTTGTTTTATCCTGGTTGATGAAGTGCGGGGATTGTATAGCACTTGATCGATCTGCTTTCCTTCCGATTTCAGATAAGACTCCACCGCTAGATTGTGGGGCTTGTTTCCCCAATCTTCGCCAATTACGAAAATATCGATATTTAGTTCTTTGCAACCAGACACGTATTCAAGCTCATCGTAGGGGCGAACAATATCAACGCAACGCAATGCCTTCAGCATTTCCATCCGCTGCTCAAGAGGAATAACAGGTACATTGGGCTTGTAAGAATTCACAACACGATCTGAGGCAACACCAACGGCCAGAACATCACCTAATGATTTACAGTATTCTAGTAAGGCAAGGTGTCCAACATGCAACAAATCAAAAGTACCTACGGTATATACAATCATGTGCTATTTAACTCCTCAAAAAAGTAATTATCAGTGCCCTGTTTTACCGACACCGATGCCTTCTATCGATGCCTTCTATAAAAGTTTCCAGCAATAAATGCCCGTCATTCCAAGTGTATAAAACGCAAGCAGATAAACATTGCCTGTATTGCCAGAAAGTTTGGGCGTTTTGATTTGAGATACATTCAGGGCGGCAAGTCCTAGGGCACTGACATATAGAACCACTGGGAATATTCCATCAGAAAAAACACTTTCAAAAAGGAATATAAAAACGAGTGCGATGTTGTTGTTATCCAGCGCCAGCCCTGTGTATTGAGACTCATCAGACAAGCCGAATGTGCTGAAGTAACTTAACCGTATCGCACTGGCAGCGAGCACTATGAAAGCGACTGGCAGAAATACGGGATCGAACTTCCCATAGCTAAGCAAAAGAATCGCGGGAGCGACGCCATAGCTCACAATATCTATGACCAGATCGAGTTGGCCACCAAAAATTCGGTCGCTGCCTGTGCGGCCCTTCATTCTTCGAGCAACCAGTCCATCTGCCCAGTCAAAGGCAACGGCCCAGATCATGCCAATCATTGCTGCGTAATAAATGCCAAGAATACTGAAATAGATCGCTAATATTGTGCAGGCCAACCCGGCAAGTGAACACAAATTAGGCAGATCTTTTACATAGGAAATAATGGCGGGTTGTAACTCTTGAGGCTCTTCATTGCCTGTGGTCATGATGATCCTAAAAGTAATAACTACGAATCAAAAATGCACCTAAATCACGTTGTAAATAATTCGCGCGCGGCATCACGCTGCTAAATAGACGGAGTTACGCTAAAACGCGCTCTTCCCTCATTAAGATTGAGAAGCGCAAACAATAGGTGCTATGAATCTACTCTATTCGCTTGCAAGCAAATAGGTTAGCAATAAGGAGGATAGAGGCGTGTGGGCCAGTAGGCTCAATACAGGGCAGGACTAACCTGCTGACTATACTCCCTATTTAGCCCGGCGCACAGCGGTTTGATTTTTAATTTGTATCATCTTGTATAGCTTAGATTTTCTTGTCAGTTGGAAACGCTTTTGGCGATATAGTGTTCGCTGATTAAATTTGGTCTATCCGGGTTTTGCAAAGGATATTGAGGGATATTGA